>CAZPNA010000065.1:0-4085 GCA_964588135.1 uncultured Candidatus Saccharibacteria bacterium
TTAATTCAGGTGATAGCGAAGCAATATCCGCCCTTTCCGAACGATTAAAGGCTGATGCCCAATCAGTAGGCACAACAAGTGAATATGGGCAGTTTTACACATCGCTTTCCTCAAAGGTTGCCGGTTGTGCGGAAGAAGCTAACCCATGTAATCAGGCGGCGGAATTAGCTGCCTCCGAACTATATCCCGGTCAAACGAGTGATATCGCAACGATAAATTCAGGCAATAAATCCAATATCAGTGCCCTAGCTAAAGAAATCAGCGCCGCTTCGGAAAGCGTCGGTACCGATAGTGAGTATGGACAGTTTTATTCACAATTAGCATCAAAAATATCCGAGTGTGCCGAAACAGCAAAAACCGGCACGACCGAGACAGGAACAAGTACAACTGTTTCTAGTGACTACACCAAATACTTCAAATGGACAATGATAGCCCAGCTTCTTAACGCAATAATCAGCGGTGATTGGGAAACCGCATTAACTTCGGCGCTGGCGCTCGGGTTAGGATCTGATGATGTAACAAGATATGCCTATATGCTTCAGGCCGCAAATAACGACCCCCAAGCGTTGCTTGCTTATGTTATGAGCGATACTCTCGATGGTGGTGGCATCGATTATAGTGACCTTGACCAAATCGGCTCAACAGGCTCCAACCAATGGTACAATCAAAATTATTTACAGCGCAGGGCCACCGAGCTGGCTAGTGATTTGTTTATGATTGACGCGGCTACAAGTATCTTATCATCAGTCGGTGATCTGATATCTAATTTTATGGGCGATGAAGAGGCGGCGGAATTTCAAGAGAAATGGGACGGTTCACTCGAAAGTTTACAGGAAATAATGACAACGGTAACTACTTTGAATTATTCAGATATCGCCGGACTAACCAATAGTAGCCTTTATGATGACTATAGCTTGCTAAACTGGATATCCGGAGGGTACACCAATACTTACTCATCACAATATCCATACGGAACGACTTCGTCGGGAACATCGTCCACAACCGGATACGCCACCAGCGCGCCGGTTACCGATGCTCTCTTATCCTCATTGTCGGCAACTAACAACTCATTCTATATTTTAGTTCGTCAACCTTTGAGCAGTCTTGAATATAGCATACAAAAACTGACTGGCAGTATTTTCCCAACATCTCGTGGTATTTTCTTCTTGTCGCAATATAACACCCTGTACGAGTTGATACAAAATAGCGAGTACGGCACTGCTGTTTGGCAATTAATAAAATAGTTTTGAATATTCCTTTAGGAGGTAATATGTTTGTTCCGGCACCAATAGGCAAAAGAATAATCGGAGGAGTTATCGACTACGTAGTGTTGATGGTAGTCGCAATAGTATTGGCAATTATCTTTGGCACTGATTGGAGATATGCAACTTTTCTGACTTTCGTAACACCTGCATCCGAAGGTGCGGCAATTGGCACCGTCGCAATTGTCCCGACAATAATCTTTGCCATTATTTTTTTCGGTTATTTTATGATTTTCGAATCAGTTGCTCGAACTTCAGTCGGTAAAACTATTATTGGTATGACTATTGTTAAGGAAGATGGAACAGCAATCGGCGTGCGTGAGGCAATTATACGAACACTATATCGAGGTACAGACGGCGCGCCGTTTTGGTATATATTGGGTCTTATTACAATACTTCTTTCTCCGACCAGACAAAGAATTGGGGATCATGCCGGTCAAGCCATAGTCGTCGAGAAAGCAACAATTGAAAATCCTCCAACTCAACCAGCTCCACAAAAATAGTACTATACGGGACTTGTTTATAATTTCGCGTGAATCATTCGGGTTTTTTTAGGGTGATTTAGAGTGCAAGGCCGATAGTTGCTCAACAGGTTGACATTTTTACGAATTTCGGTAGAATATAATTATAAAGGAGTACAGAAGTGCCAAACCTTGAAGAAATTATCGCTCAAGCGCGTCGGACTCTTGTGTGTCCGATTTGTGGCAGAAAATATAGTGACAGCGAAATCAAGCTTCGTGGCAACCTGGATAACGCATACATTATTCAAACCGTATGTGACAACGGCCACCCACCGCTTGCGACTATTTTTGTCGCAACAGCAAAAGATGGGGTCGAGCCTACATTTATAATCAAATCAAAACCACAGACAAAACGAAAAGCCATTACAACAAACGAAGCGATTGACGCGATTAGTCAAATCGACAAGTTTGACGGTGATTTTGTTAAGCTGTGGCAGAAATAAAGGTATTTTCAGATGGGTGAAAAATATTCATTATCAGCAAAAGAAAGAACGGTCTTGGGTAGAAAAGTTAAAGACTTAAGAGCGGCAGGATTTATTCCGGCCGTAGTTTATGGCGGAAAAGATAAGCCACTATCGATAACCTTAGACGCTAATAATTTTGAAAAAATATACGAGCAGACTGGTTCATCGTCTCTTATTGAATTAAATGTCGATGAAAATAATACTGATAATGTTCTTGCTCAAGATATTCAATACAATCCCGTAACCGGAAAAATTGACCACGTTGACTTTATTAGGGTTAGAATGGACGAAAAACTTACTACTGAAATCCCTCTTGAAATTGTCGGTGAATCTGAAGCCGTTGAGCAACTGGACGGTACTCTTGTCACCCCAAGAGACAGTATTGAAGTCGAATGTTTGCCAAAGGATCTTGTCCATGAAATCAAGATTGATATAAGCGTCCTTAAGGCATTCGACGACCAAATTAAAGTAGCCGATATTATAGCGCCCGAAGGCATTAAAATTCTCACCGATGCCGAAGAGGTAATTGCTATGGTAGAACCACCTCGTAGTGAAGAAGAAATGGCAGAACTCGACAAATCAACCGCAGATGAAGAAAAAGAAGCTGTCGAAGCTGTCGCCGGCAAGGAAGAAGCTGAAGGTGAAGGCGAACAAGGAGAAGAAGTATCCGAAACTCCAGCCGAAACAGCCGACGAGTCCTCAAATAAATAGTATTTGTATTATTTATTGTTTGATTATCTGAGAATTGATATTTGTTTGTAATTTGTTACTTGGTTATGGTTATTTGAAAATATGTTTACATATTTTATATTTATACTTGGTTGTCAATTCAATTATTATGATGCCGAAAAACTAGCTTTTACTCTAGATAGTATCGGTGGTGACGAAACAACCGATCCCACAAAAGCCGATATAGCTATTATTTTTGCATGTTCTGTCCGACAAAAAGCAGTTGATAAGATGCTTGGACATATCAGAAACTGGAAAAAGAAAAACAAGAATTTGAAGGTTATTGTTACTGCCTGCGTACTACCCTCTGATACAAAAAAACTATCCACTAAAGTGAATTTGATAATTAACGAACGTGAACTAATAAAAAATCATCAAAAATACATCACACCCCTCCTGCCCGAGCCCGTGCCGAGCAGGGTCGAAGCAGAGGGGCAAAGGGGAGGTGGGAGAACCTCTGATCGCACCTCGAATTATCAACTATACAACAGTAAAACCGCTTTTGTAACTATAAGCGCCGGGTGCAACAATTTTTGCACATACTGTGCAGTACCTCATACGCGTGGCAGAGAGATATCAAAACCGAAACATGTGATCCTTGCAGAAGTTTGCGAACTTGCCAAGCAGGGAATTACACATATCATTCTTCTGGGACAAAATGTTAACTCTTACGGACTTTCTGATTTTCGCCCGCGCGATATGCGAAAAAACAAATCGCCAGAGGGGAAAAAATGGTCTTCCACTAATCCATCCCCTTTTGTTAATCTCCTGCGAAAGGTCGATAATGTCGATGGCATCAAAATGATTTCCTGTCTCTCACCAAACCCGCAAGATATGTCAGATGATATTATTGATTGGATGGAAACCAGCCCTAAGTTTTCAAAAAACCTAAATCTGCCTATGCAATCAGGTTCAACTCGCATTTTGGGTAAAATGAATCGTCGCTATTCACGCAAAGAGTATTTACAACTTGTTAAAAAGATTCGTAAAGCGGTGCCCGATATATTTTTATCGACCGATATTATTGTCGGGTTCCCAGGAGAGACTAATAAGGATTATTACGATACAGTAACAGCGGTTAGAATTTGTAAATTCAACAAAGCATTTAT
>CAZPNA010000066.1:0-4051 GCA_964588135.1 uncultured Candidatus Saccharibacteria bacterium
AGCGCTTTTCTATTGGCGCGACCGAGAACAATGTCTGATTCGTGGCTAATAACAGGTAGCCCCAACCACCGTGCCGCAATCGCTGTTGGTAACATTCCATAGCCACCCTTGCCGAATACTAAAGCCGGCTTGTAAACTCTAAGCCAATAATAGGCTTTGATAACACCGATGGGAATCATTAATAAATCAAAAAAATTACGTAGCGATTTGTAGTTACGCAATTTTCCACTTGGAATATGAATTTGCCTAATTCGCAATCGTCGCCAGGCCCGCTTTTCCAATGGGGTACCCGTACCAAAATATACGGCGTGAACTCCAAGATTTTCACGACACCACGTGACAATGCTGACCAGCGGCCACAAATGCCCACCGGTGCCGCCACCCGTAAAAACAATTGTTTTATTTTGGATTTTTAGATTGTGGTTCATAAGCATATTTTGAAATGTTTAAAAGGACTCCAACCGCAGCAAATGTCGCCATCAACGACGAACCACCATACGATATAAACGGTAACGGAACGCCCGTTAACGGCAATACACCCGACAGCGCGCCAATATTAATGAACGCTTGAAATATTATCCAAAACGTGATTCCGGTAGCTACTAGCTTTCCAAAATTGTCTTCAGCGTTTTTAGCGATAAGATATCCCCGCCATGCCAAAAGTCCAAAGACAGCTATAACCAGAATGGCTCGGACAAAACCTAACTCCTCACAAACAATCGCAAAAATCGAATCTGTATATGGTTCCGGTAAATATAAATATTTTTGAATTGAGCGTCCAAAACCTAGTCCCATCAAACCACCCGAACCGATAGCCAGCAATGCTTGGTTGATATGGTAACCAGCACCCAAAGTTTCGCTACTCGGGCTCATAAAGGTTAAAAATCTTTGCCAGCGATACTCTGAACTTCTAATAAAAATCGCAAAGGCTGCCGCAATCAACCCGCCTCCAGCTAATAGTTGAATATATGAGCCACCAGCGGCAAAAAACATTGCGACCGCCACTCCGATTAATACAGTCAGTGTTCCGAGGTCCGGTTGAGAAATTACCAATGCCGCCACTACCGCCAAGACAATCAATAGCGGCACGATATTAACTCTACCTACTCTTTTCGAAAACCAACTAGCTAGATAAATCACGAACGTGAGTTTTGCTATTTCCGACGGTTGAAACCTAACAAATCCAATATCAATCCATCGGCTCGCGCCACCGGCCTCATTGCCAAGGCCTGGAATAAGTGCAACTAGTAGAAGTATTATTGTTAAAATCAACATTAACCCAGCATACTTTTTCCATACTCGGTAATCGATACTCATTGTCACAATCATGAATGCTACAGCAATTACTAAATTGACTGCCTGTTTGCCAACATAATAATAATTATTCGCCCCGTCAAATTTTTCAAACGCGATTAGTGCCGATGCCGAGCCTATCATTACAAGCCCAAAAAGCGCAAGACCAATTACTATCAACATCGTCCAGTAGTCAGGTCTTTTTCTAAAAATTCGATATTTATTTATTGAAGTATTCATAAACCAGTTTATTAAATTTTTGCCCGCGCACGTTGTAGTTTTTATATTGGTCAAAACTAGCAGCACCTGGTGAAAATATAACTACATCGCCACGCACCGCAATCTCTTTAGTTTTTGTGATAGCGTCTTCCAGCGTCTCAACAGCGATAATATTGTCAAAATTGATTCTGCCACACGCCATCTCGATCTCATTTGTTAGAGCGCCAAAAACAATCAGTTTTTTTACATTACATTTTGATGCAATTTTATCTATTAAATCTTCATAATCCAAACCCTTATTTTTACCGCCCATGATGACTATCTCCGGTTCGCTAAAAGCATCAATTGCAGCGGCAGTAGCCGGTGGATTAGTTGACGCCGAATCGTTGATAAATTTTATTCCACCAAATGTGCCGATATTTTCAAGCCGTTGAGGCAATGGCTGAAAATTCTCTAGCGCTTTTTCGATGGTATCCGATTCGACGCCGACGATGATACCTACTGCAACGGCGGCGGCTATATTTATTTTATTGTGCTCACCGACTAACTTGATGTCTGTCAAATCGATATTGTAGTCTTGCTGTTTCACGTTCGTACACAAACTACCACCTCTCCACCACACCGAATTATCAATTGTTGCCAATGCCGACTCGCCAAAAACCTCAACGATTTTAGCCTTCGTAATGTTTTTGAATTTACTCGAAAGCGGATTTTTGGCAGTAACCACCAGCCAATCGTCTTGCGATTGATGCCGAGTTATTTCAAGTTTCGCGCTATGGTATTCATTTACTGTTTTGTGATAATCCAGATGCTCCATGGAGACATCAAGCGCAACGGCAATATCAGGGCTTAATCCAAGCCCCATAAGCTGAAAGCTTGACAGCTCCATAACTGCGAAAGATTTACCATCATATTGATCAATCTCCACTAAATTGACATGGCCGATATTGCCGACCAGCATCGCATCCTTACCCGCCTCATCAAGAATTGATTTGATGATTGATGCAGTCGTTCCCTTACCCTTTGTTCCAGTAACACCGATCGTTTTCCCTGGCCATAAATTAATAAATAATTCCGTAAGTGATGTTAGCTTACCGGTGATTGATTTTAATTTAGGGTGGTTCGGCGAAATTCCAGGACTGCGAAAAATAATATCGTAATCATTTAAATTATCGAAAGCACCGATTTTTGACGTAACTGAAAAACCAAATTTTTCTATTTCTGAAATTTCAGATTCAGGATTTTCATCAAAATAATCTGCCGTAATATTGTGCAATTTAAAATATTCAGCAAGGGCAACACCCTCCCTGCCAACTCCCAGCACCGCAATATTTTTACCCTTAAATTCCATTTATTAGTTATTAACTATTAGTTGATTTTATAATTTCTCAAACATCGCTATCGCTAAACCAACCGCCGCCGATACTGCCGCAATAATCCAAAAACGCATAGTTACTTTTGTTTCCGGCCAACCTAGCGCCTCAAAATGATGATGAATTGGCGCCGATAAAAATATCTTCCTGCCTAAACATTTTTTTGATGTTATTTGCATTATTGCCGACAGCGCTTCGAAAACAAAAACAAAACCGATAATAAAAAGCACGACCGGAGTATTGGTTAAAAAAGCAATGACACCAAGAGTCATCCCCAGCGACATCGACCCCGTATCCCCCATAAAAAATCGCGCCGGGTAGATATTAAACCATAAGAAGGCCAGGAGTGTTCCGAGGATCGTTGCGCAAAATAGCGCCAGCTCCAATTTTCCTTGTGTTAAACAAATTATTGCGTATGCGCCGTAGCTGATGGCTAGTGTCCCGCCTGCTAGACCATCCAACCCATCAGTTTCGTTAACTGCAAAAGCAAAAAATACCAAAACTGCAATAAATATTAATACATACCACCAACCAATAACAAAATCGCCTAAAAACGGAATATGCAATGTATCCCACCCTAATTTTGAGAAAAACCACCAAGCTCCAACAGCGGCGATAACAGTATAAAGAAGTAATTTCCACCTAAACCGCAACCCTCCTCTGTTGGGACCAAGACCACGGATGTTGAGGATGTCATCAAATGCGCCAACGATTCCGGTGCCAGTTAGACAAAATAATGGTAACCAAGTTCCCGATCGTGAAAGATTAAAAACCAGTGTAATAATAGCCGCCGGCACCCAAATTAATAGCCCTCCCATAGTCGGCGTATTTTCTTTTCCCTGGTGGAGTTTTCTATAAATTGGAGCCTTATCTCCAGCATAATCAGTATGGCGAATTTTTTTGCCGAGCCGATTGCGGTATAAAAAATCTGTAAAAAGTGGTGTTAGTAAAACGCCAACCACGAACGAAAACGACATAAACGACATCAAACGAATAAAGTAACTTGATATAATAAATTCTTCCATTATTGCTCCAATTTATTGTTCGAGCGTACTCGCGAGAACTATCATTTTTTTTAGTTCTCATGATTACATTCGAACGATATGTATATTAATTATTCTAATTGTTCTAATTAACCTAATTATTCTAAGGAAGCTCCAATAGCA
>CAZPNA010000067.1:0-3276 GCA_964588135.1 uncultured Candidatus Saccharibacteria bacterium
CTGGTTTTTGAAGTTATTCCAGAAATTGCACAATTATTTGCCCAGCAAGATGTGTCGATGCCTTTTTCAACGCGGTCGTTGATAGCTATCGTCAATTTCTTAAACAGCTATTGGTACGTTGTTATCGTTGCCATTATTGCATTGGTTATACTGGTCCGGATGTACGCGCGGACAAAAAGCGGTATGCTATGGGTAAGCCAATTGCAACTTAAAATTCCGGTTATTCGCGATCTTTTTGAGGCGGAATATGTCAGTCGTTTTTGTCGAACACTGGCGATGCTTACGCGTTATGGCGTACCGATTATCGAGGCGGTCGACATCGCCCAGGGGACAATGAAAAACGTCCTCTACAAAAGCGCCGCCGGTGAAATGATTTCATCGCTAGAAAGAGGGTTGCCGTTAAGCAAACCGATTATGGAAGATCCGATTTTCCCGCCACTAGTTGGGCAGATGATCCTTGTCGGTGAGCAAACTGGAAAACTTGACGATGCACTTGATAGTATCGCCGACCACTACAAAGCTGAATCAACGGTGATGCTAAAAAATCTATCATCGCTTGTTGAGCCAATCCTTATCATCCTCGTTGGCCTTGGTGTTGCCTACATCGTCTTTGCGATTTTAATGCCGGTTTACCAGATATCACAAATAAGCTAAAAATTATATCAAACCTCAAAATAACAATAAAAAATAATTAATAATTTTAAGATGCAATTTTGATATTTGAGATTTGAATTTTGAGATAATATCCATGGAAATATATCTATTAATTTTATCAGCTGTTCTTGGACTCTGTTGGGGGTCGTTTTTAACGGTGATCATTTGGCGTATCGATGACTTAAAAAGCATCTTCCAAACACGCTCGCGTTGCACCAACTGCGAAGCGGAAATATCCTGGTACGACCTTATTCCGCTTATCAGCTATGGAATTCTTCGCGGTCGTTGTCGCCATTGCAAGCAAAAAATATCCGGAATATATCCGCTTATCGAAACCTTGACGGCAATAATATTTGTTCTTGTTTTTCTTAAATTCGGTATTAGCTGGATGGCGCTCTTGATAATTCTTGTGTTTTCATCACTGGTTATCAATCTTGGCTACGATGCGGTACATATGCTCATTGTCGATCAATTTGTCTGGATCGGTGTTATCTTGACAGCGCTATATCAAATACTAAATATATCAGATTGGACGGACTGGAGATCTATTGGAATCAATATCGGCCTAGGTATTCTTATCGGGGTAGCAATTCCGGCGATACTGGTTTTTATTGGTCGTGGCAAATGGATGGGCGAAGGAGATATCAGCCTTGGGCTTCTCGCCGGACTTCTTGTCGGCTATCCCAATATACTAGTAGCTTATATTCTCGCCTTTATTATCGGCTCGCTCTATGGCATCACCGTAATCATTCTTAAAAGAAACAATATCAAAGACGCCGTACCCTTCGGACCATTTCTTGTCTTGGGCGCAACGGTAGCTTTTTTTGCGGGAGATATTATTATAAATTGGTATGCAAATTTAAGCCTTTTTAATTTTTAGGAGGATTGCCGTGAAAGAAAATCGTCAAAAAGGATTTACGTTAATAGAACTAGTTGTTGTTATTGGTATTGTTCTTGTTGTTGCATCAATTGTTTTTTTTTCTTTAACAAAAAGTAGGTCAAAATCGCGTGACCAGCAGAGAATTACCGACCTAAACACTATCGCCCAATCACTGACACAATACAACACGCAGTATCGATCATACCCGTATTGGGAGATGACAAAAAATAAACAAGGAATTTTTAACTGGGCATCTACTGGGGTGTGTGATAACGCTTACCCTTGCATATATGATGCTACTAGCGGTTCATCGTGGCGCAAGTTTACTGACAGCTTTCTGTCATCACGACCGGTTGACCCTAAAGGCAAAGGCGAAAAGCAATACTATTATAATGCAACAAGTGATACTTCCACCCCGCCATCTCACTACGCTGTTGGTGTTCTTTTGGAATCTAACGGTTATTCGGCAACTAAATATTCAACCGACCCTTGGTACACAACTGGTTATTGCCAGGCGCAGAGTTGTTTGCCGGAATTTCCAATTTCAGATGGCTGGATGTACATCGTCGGCAGTTGATAATATTGTTCGAGGAGTTCCGTGCTTCTGGCGGACGACGAGAACTACTTGTTGCTAGAAATTGTTAACCATAACAGTTCTCACGAGTACGCTCGTACAGTATAATAATATCGTTCGAATGTAACCATGAGAACTAACGATCACAATAGTTCTCGCGATTACGTTCGAACAATAATCTTCTGCGTTAGTTGTATGATATGATATGTTTTTTTCAGCTGTATTATGGAGGAAATATTATTCGCATCAATAAAAGAAACGGTTCTACGCTTATTGAGTTGATTGTTGTTGTCGCAATAATCGCTGTTTTGTTTATTGTCGCATTGCCCAAATACAATTCGCTCCAGCAATCCAACCAGCTTAATGTTTCGGCATTAACTGTCAGTGATGTTATCGATAAAACTCGGCAATATTCACTCTCGCCGAGGAGCGATAGCGCAAAGGAAATTGCCGGCTATTGCTATAATTTTACCGAAGGCGCTGCGTCGCAGTGGAGCGTTGGTGAATTATATTTTCTGCCGGAAAACAAAAATAATATTTGCGCCGATGCGACAATTATTGAAAGAGGAGAGTTGCCTGAAAACATCTGGCTCAAATGTCAAAATTGTTCAGTGGCGTTTGTCGCCAATAGTTCATCTGGTAACGACATCAACCAGGGGTATCCTTTGGTTGATGGCGATATAAATTACAATTTACAAAACACAAAAACAGGCGCGCAGAAAACGGTTACACTTAGAGAAAATGGAGTTGTCGATGTTAGCCGGTAACACAAAAAAACGGGCTTTTGGACTTATTGAAGTTATGACCGCTCTTGCGGTGATGATTGTTGTTATCGGTGCGGTGGCGACAGTCACGCGCCAATCAATTTTAACCGCTCAAAATGCCAAAGATAGTATTGTTGCTGCCGGTTTGGCGCAGGATGTTATCGAGCAGATCGCCTTGGCAAGAAATGAAAATCCCCAATCGTTTGAAGCGACATTTGCTCCCACGCAAACGCTTAACAATATCGAATATTCAAGGGAAGTAACCATCGATAGAAAAACGGATGATACGCTATACGGCGGCGAATATTGGGAGGTAAAGGCAAACATCAATTGGTATGACTTACAAACAAACAGCAATAAAAATTACACATTAAAAACAATTCTTACGAAATGGCAATAAAAAA
>CAZPNA010000067.1:3286-4018 GCA_964588135.1 uncultured Candidatus Saccharibacteria bacterium
TTTTTTATCGGCAATGTTTGTGTTAAAGCTTTTTTTTTCAATATTTTTTAAAAAATTTTACAAACACCTAAAATTAAAAACATTAACAGTACCTTGCGCAATATCAATGAGTATTTCGCCGGTGAAATCCATAATGCAAAATGTGTTAAAGTTGCTGATGAAAGCGCATATATTTTAAATTTTTATGATAGCAATTGCATCAACTTGGAAAAGGTTGTTTATGTCAATAAAAACGGATGGTTGGTGGAAAAACCATCATCATCTGGTGAACAATATCTTACACCGGAAAATATCACAATTACAAATATTGATGAAAATACTCCTGTTTTTGTCAGTAAAGACGACTCATTAGTAGAAATCAAATTTAATATTTCAGTCAGTGGCGATGAAATTTCATCAACCGATTATATGACATCGTTTACGAGGAGACTGTGGTGAAAAAAAATCAACTTACACAACTTATGAAAAAATATTGTTCGAGTCTGTCGAGAACTACTTCAAAGGTAACTTCTCCAAAAGGTCGAAGAACAATAGGGACTTGTATAACTCGTGAGATCAAAACAAAAAATGGATCGGCAATGATTATTGCGATAATAGTAACCGCATTTATCGGCGCGATTGCTGTTTCAACGAGCCAACTAGTAATCAGTGAAGCGCAGATAAATTTACGATATCTCGATGGTATCGTCGCCGACTACGCGGCGCAGTCAGCGGTTGAGTGGGGGTTGGCGG
>CAZPNA010000068.1:0-3976 GCA_964588135.1 uncultured Candidatus Saccharibacteria bacterium
ATTATTTATCTGGGATTTTGTTTTATTTTGGGATTTCATTAGAGTAATTAGAATAATTAGGTTAATTAGAGTAATTTAGCAATTAAGAATTTTTTCTGGCCATTTTGCTGTTATCAGTAACTTATCCTTGCGTAATTCAAGAGGGATTTCCTGCCAAATGGCTTCTGTTACAAACGGCATAAACGGGTGAAGCATGATAAGGCTCGATCGCAGTATCTGCCACAGAACAAATCGTGCCGCCTCGGCATCGCTATCATCTTTTTCAAGACGATCTTTCGACCTCTCTATTATAACATCTGCGAACTCATGCCAAAAGTACTCATAAAGAACCTCGCCTGCACGGGAGAATTTGTACTGGTCGATAAGCCTTGTAACGTCACTAATTAGTTTGTCGAGTTCGGCAAGGTCCTTTTTGTCGTCGCGGCTTAAGTTGCTTATGTTACCTATGTCGTCGAAATTATTTAAGTGACTTAAGGTGAACCGCGAAGCGTTCCAAACCTTGTTGGCAAAATTTCTGTAACCTTTAGCACGACTTTGGGAAAAATTAACATCATTACCAGCAGTGGTACCAATGACCAGTGCCATACGGATGGCATCAGTACCCCACTGAGCGCTTAATTGTGTAGGCTCAACGACATTGCCAAGAGATTTCGACATTTTGCGACCATGCTCATCGCGAACCAAGCCGTTCAAATAAACTGTATGAAATGGCGGGTTGCCAGTAAGTTCGATTCCCATCATTATCATGCGCGCCACCCAGAAAAAGAGGATGTCATAGCCGGTCTCTAAAACACTGGTTGGATAAAACTGTTTGTAATCATCATTATCGTTATTTGGATATCCGAGCGTGGCAAAGGGGAAGAGCGATGACGAAAACCAAGTATCTAAAACGTCTTCTTCTTGAACCCAACTGCCACTATCATCAGGGGGGGGTTCACCGATGTGGACTTCTATTCTGTTTTTGTCATCCCGACCAACGTGGAGGGATCCCTCGGCTTCATTTGTATTACGCTCGGGATGACACGTTAGTGTCAGATTCTTCATCTCGCCTGCTGGCGGATTCAGAATGACACTGTTTAAATTATCGGATTTTACATTTTCGGTTTTAGTTTTGACATTTGATATTTGACATTTAACATTTTCCTGTTTGTACCAAACAGGAAGTCTATGTCCCCACCACAGTTGGCGCGAAATGCACCAATCTCGAATGTTTTCCATCCAGTGGAAATAGGTTTTTTCATATCTTTTGGGGATGATTTTCACTTCGCCCGATTTTACCGCCTCAATGGCTTTTTCGGCCAGTGGCTTCATCTTCACAAACCACTGCAAACTGGGTAGTGGTTCGATAGCACGGCCACAGCGGTAACAGACGCTCAAATTGTTATCGATTTCTTCGACTTTTTCGAGCAAATTATTATCCTCGAGGAATTTTACAAGCTTTTCCCGCGCATCAACCGTAGATAAACCTTCGTAGCCCGCGCCCGCCTCGGCGGTCATTTTGCCGCGCTCATCGATGACCTGAACTAAATCCAAACCATATTTGTCACGCAGGAGCCAGTCGGCGGGCGCGTGGGCGGGAGTGACGCCCACAGCTCCTGTGCCAAAATCTTTATCAACAGAGCGGTCGGCAATAATTTTTATCTTGCGTTTTACGCCACCAAAAGTCACATCAAACTCTTTACCGACATATTGTTTATACCTATCATCAGACGGGTTGACAGCAACGGCAGTATCGCCCAATTTTGTCTCAGGGCGAGTGGTGGCGATGGTAATTGGAAAATCTTTATCGTACTTAAAGTAATAAAGTTTAGTTTTCTGCCCTTGGTGTTCGACCTCATCATCAGCCAGTGCTGTGCCACACTTAGGGCACCAGTTAACAATGTATAAATCACGATAGATAAGACCCTTGTCATACAAGTGCTTGAAGGCGGTATTGACGGCGTCGGAATAGCTATCGGAAAGTGTAAAAGCTTCGTGCGACCAATCGCAGGAAACACCGAGTGATTTAAGTTGCTCCACGATTCTGGCGTGATATTCATCTTTCCATTTCCAAACCTCTTTTACGAACTGCTCGCGACCCATTTCGCGACGTTTTTTACCCTCTTTGGCGAGTTTTTTTTCAACTACTGTTTGAGTGGCGATGCCGGCGTGGTCGGTGCCGGGGATGTAGAGGGTTTCATCACCATTAAGGCGATGATAGCGAATCATGATGTCTTGGAGAGTCATGGCGAGAGCGTGACCGATGTGGAGTTGACCGGTGACGTTGGGGGGAGGCATATCGATGACGAAGCGATTACGCTTCGAATTTTTAATTTCTAATTTCGAATTTCTAAACTTGGGTTTGAAGGCATCATTTTTAAGCCAAAGATCGTAGATCTTTTTTTCGTATTCTTTTGGGTTGTAGGCTTTCGGCAAGCCGTTTGGTTCTTGGTTCATAGTTGATGGCTAAATTACTGTTCGAGATTGTAATCAATTGAGAACTATAAACTGCAGTAGTTCTCGTCGAGTACTCCTCGAACAATATTAATTTCTACTATAATTATTGTAACCTAATAGATGGGTTTATCAAGAGAACGAGATAGTGATTAGTGTTTGGTTATTTGTGATTGGTGATTAACTTTTGTGAGGCGTTGGCATCAAGGTTTTTCCAAGAACTAGTATCGCCGTTTTGGTAGCGGTAGCAGGCAGCGATGGCAATCGAAAGAGCGTTATCGCCGGTGAGGTCGAGGGGGGAAAGATATATTTCGGGATGAGATTGCTTCACTTCTTGATTATTATCATGAGTGCTCGCAATGACAGAAGAAAAAGTATCTCGTAGCAACTTATTGGCGCTGACGCCGCCGCCGACAAGAATAGATTTTACCTTATATTTTTCGGCGGCGGCAAAGGTTTTTTTGACGAGAACATCAACAATAGCCCGCTGCGCTGATGCGGCTACACCAGCTTTGGTGATTAGTGATTGGTGATTAGTGATTGGTGTATTCTCACTAGTCTCTTGAACCGATTTTATAGGCTCTGCTTTTTCATCGACCAACCCTAAATCGCGAAGTTTATAAAATACAGCGGTTTTAAGACCGGAAAAAGAGAAGTTAAAATCGCCGGAATTGAGCATCGAGCGCGGAAAACTAAACGCTTTAGTATCGCCTTTTTCAGCCAGGCGCGACAGAGCCGGACCACCGGGGTAGGGAAGCCCGAGCATGCGAGCGATTTTATCAAAACATTCTCCAGCTGCATCATCAAGCGTCGTGCCAATAATTTCATAATTTAAATGATCACGCATCAAAACCAGCATGGTATGACCTCCAGAGACAACCAGAGCCAACAAAGGGAATGCTGGTTGTCGTGATTGGTGATTAGCGACTAGTGATTGGTGGGGAAAGCAAGAATAAACATGACCTTCGAGGTGATTTATGGGTATCATCGGTTTGTTGAGGGTCATGGCCAAGCCGCGAGCGAACTCAACACCAACAATCAATGATCCGATTAGTCCGGGACCGACTGTCACCGCTACCGCATCAATACCTGATAGTAGAAGGTTTAAGGTAGAAGGTAGAAGGTGCGAATTCTTACTTTCTACTTTATACTTTCTACTTTCTACTAGAGCCGAAGCGAGGGCTTCGGTGACAACCGGTTCGATTTTTTTGATGTGTTCGCGCGAGGCGAGTTCCGGAAAAACTCCGCCAAATTTTTTGTGAATGTCGATTTGGCTAAAAACAACCGAAGAAAGCGGTTTTATCATCATCGATTTCACATCAAATTCAACCACTGCTGCCGCAGTTTCGTCACAAGAAGTCTCAATTGCTAAAATTTTTATTGTATCTTTCATAAATTTGTTAGACGTTAAGGGTTAGATGTTAGAACACGAGATTTCTCGTGACTACACTTCGAAATGACAAAACTCATATATTTGACTCAGCCAAATTTGTATTGTACAATTCAATTGTACAACATAAATAATGGGAGGCAAGATGCCAAA
>CAZPNA010000069.1:0-3846 GCA_964588135.1 uncultured Candidatus Saccharibacteria bacterium
GACAGAAAAACAACATAATGGCGACATCACTATTCCGCAAGTTGTTCCGGTACGAAAACTGGCTGAAATTCTCGGAGAGTCAGCAACTTCGATTGTGTCAAAATTATTTGCCAATGGCGTACAGGCCACCATCAACGACAGTGTTGATTTCGACACAGCGGCAATTATTGCAGATGAATACGGATTTGCTGCCAATAAAGAAACCACCGAAAAAAAAGATAACAGAGATATCAAAAGTAAATCCAAAATTAAAAAAACGTCGAGGCCACCGGTAATTGCAGTTATGGGGCACGTCGACCATGGCAAAACCACACTGCTTGACGCTATTCGTAAAACCAATGTTGTTGCCGGCGAATCAGGAGGGATCACACAACACATTGGCGCATATCAGGTCACAGCGGATAATAAAGAGAACGGCAAAACCGTCAAAAGAAAACTGACTTTTATTGATACTCCGGGACACGCAGCATTTTCAGCAATGCGCGCGCAAGGCGCCAATGTTACCGATATTGTTGTTCTTGTTGTCGCCGCAGATGACGGCGTAAAACCTCAAACGCTGGAAGCAATAAGCCATGCGCGCTCCGCCGGCGTTCCAATGATCGTCGCCATTAATAAAATCGATGTTCCCGGTGCCAACTCTGAAAAAGTTAAAAGGGAGCTAGCAGAACATAATTTGGTCCCCGAAGATTGGGGTGGTAAAACACCAATGGTTGAAGTATCGGCTAAAAAAGGCACCAACATCGATACTCTTATCGAAGTAGTGCTAATTACTGCCGACCTTGAAGAGTTAACAACCAACCCCAAAGAAAACGCCAGTGGTATAGTTATCGAATCAAAAGTGAAGCCCGGGCTTGGACCGGTAGCAACAATATTAGTTAAAGATGGAATTTTAAAACAAGGTGACAATATTATTATCGGTCAACAAATCGGCCGCGTAAAAACGATGGAAGATCATAATGGGGAAAGAGTAAAAATTGCCGGCGCCTCGATGCCAGTTCAGATTTCCGGTTTTAAAAAAGTTTCTCAAGTAGGCGAACGATTAGTATCGGTTGATAGTGAAAAAGACGCCAAAGACGAAATGTCGGCAAGACAAAAGTTGAGTACTGTTAAGTCGGCTATCACTAGTGGTCTTGGAGAAGTTTCTCAAGCAATCAAAAAAGGTAAAGTAAAAGAACTAAACCTGATTCTTCGAGCAGATGTCCAAGGTTCGCTGGAGGCCATCAAAAACAGTTTGACCGATATTAAATCGGATGAAGTTTCGATAAATTTTATTAGTGCCGGAGTGGGTAGTGTAACCGAGTCAGATGTAAATCTTGCTGTCACATCGACTGCAATTGTTATCGCTTTTAACGTCAGTGTTCCACCGCAGGTAAAAAAGATTGCTGATGAATATAACGTAAAAATTTCCCGCTACGATGTAATTTATGAATTGATTGATGAAGTAAAAGCCGCTCTTCAAGGAATTTTAGAGCCGGAAATCGTTGATAGCGTAGTTGGAAAATTGAAAATTATTAAAGTCTTCCGCCGCACTCAAAGCGACGGGATTGTTGGTGGATTGGTTACAAAAGGCGTTCTGCGCCCAGGGTTGAAATTCAGGGCTAAACGTGGCGATGAAGAACTTGGCGATGGCACCATCAAGAGCTTGCAAATAGGGCCGGACAACGTTGATGTCGCCAAGCAGAACGATGAATGCGGAATAAACTTTGAAGGTAACTTTAAATTCAAACCCGATGATATCATCGAAGCCTACCAAACCGAAGAAATACTAAAAACCATAAAATAGCTTACACTCTAAAGCACGCGAAAATGTCGCTAAATTTTCACGCAAAAATAATACAGAGAGTACTATCTTTAGAGTGATACTTTCGAGTTTATTTAGAGTGTTTTAGAGTGCAAGTTTAGGTGTATAATATAAATATCACACAATAAAACAGGAGGAGGGGCTTGAATTTCACAGAGAAGATTGGGAACTTTTTCGAGACACTTGCACCATCGTTAAAATTTACCACCATAATCGATATTATTGTTGTTGCTCTACTTTTTTACTGGCTGTATTTGCTAATTCGACAAACAAGAGCTGTCAGGATTCTTTATGGCATTTTAGTACTTTTGGCATTGTGGCTCATTGGTCAGTGGTTACAACTAACAACACTTAATTATATTTTGCGCCTTCTGACAACAGCAGTTGTGGTTGCTATACCGGTTGTATTTCAGCCGGAACTACGCGCAGGCCTAGAGCGCCTTGGTCGTACCCCCCTTGTAACCGATTTTACAAAACTGCGTCGCGGCGAAACTGCCGATATTACAAAAAAAATCACGAGTGCTGTTGAAGTATTAGCTCATCAAAAAATTGGCGCAATTCTGGTTATCGGGCGCAACACGGGTTTAAGGGAAGTCGCTGAAACCGGCATCCGAATAAATGCCGAGGTATCGCCGGAACTGATAATATCGATTTTCACTCCGGAATCAGCACTCCATGATGGAGCAATTATCATCCTTGGTAATAAAATTATTGCCGCAAAAGTGATTCTTCCTCTTAGTGACTCAAAATTTGATTACAGAATAGGTACCCGCCACAGAGCAGCTGTCGGAATTACCTCACAAAGCGATGCTCTTGCCATAGTCGTGTCAGGCCAAAGGGGAGAAATTTCTCTGGCAGTCGATGGTCTTCTGGAAACCAAGGTTTCACCAGCCGAACTTGAAAAAATATTATTAACTAACCTCCAACCAAGAAAAACAAGAAAATGAAACAAGTAATCGAATTTTTTAAAAAGGATTGGCAAGTTAAGCTAGTTATGCTAGTTATTGCAATTGGATTATGGTTTTATGTTTCAGCAGGCCAAGTAAGAACCGATACATTCCCCGGTGCAATAAAAATCGAACCCCGAAACATGCCTAATGGAACGGTGGCCTTATTAAGTGAGGATTACGCAGAATTGGTAATTAGCGCCGACGAAAGCATCTGGGAGTCGCTTAACCCTGATTCACTTGATGTTTTCGTGGACTTGGAAAACTACGATATAGGCACTCATGAAGTACAAGTTCAGGCATCATCAAGTTCTCGAGATGCGGAAATCGTCAGTATTTCGCCTAAAACCGTTTTTGTAAGTATCGAGCCGGTGATTACCAGTGAATTACCAATAACGGTAGTTATCGAGGGCGACCCTGCAGAAGGCTATATCGTCGGCAGTTATAGCGCTAACCCTGAAAAAGTAACACTTTCTGGTGCTCGCAGTGTAATAACCGGCATCAGCCAAGTTACCGCTCAAATCGACCTTGATGGAGAAACGGAATCTTTCGAAAAAGAAGTCCAGCTTCAGGCGACAAATATCAAAGAAAATATCACATTTAACCCCAGTAAAGCAACAATAAATATAGATATCGTTAAAAGTGGACAAAATAAAACCGTCGGAATTGAGCCCGCAGTAACAGGCACACCGGCTGATGGCTATTATATCAGTGCTATCGCCGTAACACCGGCAACGGTAAGTTTAAATGGACAGGCCGATCTACTCTCTACAATTTCAACAATCTCATCAGATTCAATTAGTGTCGATGGTCTCAAAAGCGACCTGTCGACGACGGTAAATTTATCTATTCCCAGTGGTATTTCTGCCTCTGAAAGTCAGGTCAATATCAAGATTTCAATAAGCAAAATCAGTACTCCGTAGGTCGCATCTAACCATATAATTTTGTATTTTTTAAATTTATGGCGAATTTCTATTGACAACAAAAATAGTGATGCTAATATACACACTTGAGGTCCAAAAACCTTAAATATAAATTAACTTATGAGTATTATTTCAAACGACGACGAATCAATACCGTTACAAATCCCCAAAGCGA
>CAZPNA010000070.1:0-3844 GCA_964588135.1 uncultured Candidatus Saccharibacteria bacterium
CTTTTGATTTCATAATACAATTATTTGCAAAAACACCGGAGGCGCGAGTGCGCGGCTATGAAGCGGGACGATTTTCATTTAACGTTGCGGCGCGCAACGGCGGTGGCCGTTGCGAAAAATGTCGTGGTGATGGCGCGCTAAAAATCGAGATGCATTTTTTGCCCGATGTCTATTTGCCCTGCGACGTTTGTGGCGGAAAACGCTACAACCGCGAGACTTTGCAGGTGCGTTATAAAGGAAAAAACATTGCCGAGGTTTTGGATATGACGGTAGCTGAAGCTTTGGAATTTTTCAAATCAATCCCTGTGTTGCGCGCCAAATTGCAAACTTTATTTGATGTCGGTTTGGGCTATATCCACCTTGGGCAATCAGCAACGACGCTGTCGGGCGGGGAAGCGCAAAGAGTAAAACTGTCAACCGAATTATCAAAACGTGCTACCGGTAAAACCATTTACATTTTAGATGAGCCGACGACCGGGCTTCATTTTGATGATGTTAAAAAACTTCTTGAAGTTCTTCACCGTTTGGTTAATGATGGAAACACAGTACTTGTTATCGAACATAATTTGGATGTTATTAAAACTGCCGATTATATTATCGACCTCGGTCCGGAGGGCGGGGAGTGTGGCGGTAAAGTGGTCGCAGCCGGGACCCCGGAAATGATAGCGGGAATTAAGGAAAGTTATACCGGGCAGTACTTAAAGAAATATCTCAAATCTCAAATGTGAAATGTCAAAACCATATTTAAAATGTAAAAACCCAAAAAGCTACGGTTCGAACTTGTAATTGAGTGAGAACTACAAAACATTTAATAGTTCTCGGATTACCTCGAACAGTAATATATTATCGTTCGATAGAGTGTAGTCACGAATCGAGAACTAATAGGGCGATAGTTCTCCACCGGATTACATCCGAGTCGAACAATAAAACAGATGACTAAGAATATTCAAAATAAAATTAAGAATTTACCACAAAAGCCGGGGGTGTATAAATTTTTCGATAAAGACGGGAAGATTATTTATGTTGGCAAAGCGATTAATTTGAAGCGGCGAGTCTCGAGTTATTTTAGGGGGGCGCATGACAGAAAAACTACTCAACTTGTATCAAATATCACCAATGTCGAAATCGAAGAGACGTCATCGGCGCTTGAGGCAATGATTTTAGAAGCAAATTTGATTAAAAAATATAACCCGATTTATAACATCGCATCAAAAGATGATAAAAGCTACTTATATTTGTGGATTTCAAAAGAGGATTGGCCAAGAGTGGCAACCGTCAGGGCGACTGATTTGCACAATATTCCCGAAAATAATTCACGACTATTTGGTCCGTACACATCGGCGTCGGCGCTAAAATCTGCGCTGGAAATTATTCGTCCAATAATCTCCTATCGTTCGTGTAAAACAATGCCAAAGAGTAAATGTTTATATAGTCATTTGGGACTATGTCCTGCACCATGCGAAAGTAAAATATCAAAAGATGATTATAAAAAATTGATAGACCAATTAATCTCATTTTTCCGTGGTAATAAACGTACGATCGTACAAGAAATTAGACGGGAAATGAAAGTTGCATCAAAAAATCACGCTTTTGAAAAAGCAGCGCTTTTGCGAGATAAAATCCGAGCACTGGAACATATTAAAGATATTGCAGTCCTGCAACGTGATGATCGGCCGACAATTTATAAACGCATTGAGGGTTATGATATTTCCAACATCAGCGGAATTGCAGCTACTGGCAGTATGGTGGTTTTTCAAGATGGACAAAGCGAAAAAAGCGAATATAGAAAATTCAAAATTAAAAATGTAAAAGGCGCAAACGACACTGCTATGATGGCTGAAATACTTGAGCGTAGATCTCGCCATAGCGATTGGCCGATACCAGACTTGATGATTATCGATGGCGGCGAAGGGCAACTTAATGCGGCCGCGAAAGCTCTTGTCTCATCACCCCTCGAGCAAGTGCCGATGGTGGCAATCGCCAAAGGGCCACAACGCAAGCGCGATGATTTTCGCTTTCGCGGCCGTGTACCCGAGCGCAATCTTAAACTCTTTAAGCAGGTTCGCGATGAAGCTCACAGATTTGCCATTGGGTATTATAGGAAACTGCATAGAAAGACAATCTCAGAATAGAATTATTCTAATTAACCTAATTACTCTAATTGACCTAATGAAATCACAAAAAATAATTCAAATCCCAAATAATTATAAATTTCATTTCTTTTAGGATTTTCTGCCGTTGGTGATTCCTTAGAATAATTAGTGCAATTAGAACAATTAGAATAATTGATATCTTGTTAGTAGCTTATTTCAACCTTGTCGCCGATGTTGACACTGTCAATATCGACAATCGGTTTTATCTCAACGGCGTACAAAGCCGGAGCTTGTGGCTTATATGATGCTACCGGATTAGCTGGGTCGTTTTCAACTACCATCACTTTATTATCGACTATAGTAAAATTTTCATCAAGCCATATTATCTCGAGAGTAATGTGGGTGTTTTTCATCCAAAAGGAATGATAGTCAGAACTATCAAAAACAAATAACATCCCCCCATCGTCATCTAAATTATCGCGATTACTTAACCCATTTGTGCGGGCATCGTCACTTCTTGCTACTTCAAGATTATAAACCTCGTGACCGATTGTCGCACTGACAAAATCACCATCAGCAAAATCCGATTTATCGCTTTTAGCGCAACCGGAAACTGTCAAAAATAATGATAATATAAAAACTATCAAAATTATGTTGACTTTTTTTACCATATAATATATATTTACATCTTATATTAATAAAATTAAATAGGCGATAATTTCGCCAAAACAGGAGAAGAGTATGCAAAAAATCAAGCAATACCTGGCAAGCTTATTGCTGGGGGTGTTGGTGCTAACACCTTTCGCTCAAGTAGCACAATCTTATAGTGAGGATGTACTAATTTACGGCATTGCAAATAATATGTTTTACCGCAATGACGTGTATGTCTCCTACAGCGCAATCAATGGCGCACAGATATTAGCTGCAACAATAAATGGCGAAGTTTTACTAAATCAGGTAACTGCAGTTGACGATGAAGGGTTATATGGTGTAGCGATTACGTCGAGAAAAACCGGTGAGAGTGCAAAAACTACAAACCGTAATTTTACAATCGATAAAACCGCTCCGACAGTATCGATCAATGGTGTTGCTAGCAATCAAACCTATAATTCTAGCGTCAACCCGACATATACTGCTTCTGATAACTTTGAGCTGAAATCAGTTTATGCAACGCTTAATGGTCAATCGTTTGCTAGCGGAAGCACCATATCAGATGATGGATTGTACGGACTTGAAGTAACAGCAACCGATAAAGCTGGTAATAGTAAGACAACCAATGTCAATTTCACTATTGAATCAACCTCGGGCAAAGACGGTAAAGATGGCGAAGATGGTAAAGATGGTGCTGACGGTGAAGACGGCGAGGATGGAACCGACGGCGAGGATGGAGAAGATGGAACTGATGGTCAAAATGGTACCGACGGCACATCAACTACAAGCTATATCAACAGATATATCAGCAACGGTTACAGTGGCACATCGGTTGCAAAAGCGCAAGAAGAGGTTGCCGATCAAGAAATTGACGATGCAAATTACTTAACCGACCTCGGAATCATCTCCATTGAAAGCGATACTTGCTCTGCCGATGTGAACGCCTGCGAAAATGTTCGAATAATCGGCAAGGCGAAAGAAGGTTTGTTGGTAATTCTTTATCTCCAGCGTGAGGGTGATGACACTCCGATAATCGGTTTTGTCCGCGCCCGCGCCGGTAATATTTTCGAATTTGTTACCGATGAACCGCTGGAAGCCGG
>CAZPNA010000071.1:0-3830 GCA_964588135.1 uncultured Candidatus Saccharibacteria bacterium
ATTTAGAGAAGAGGAATAATAACCTAATTCTCTAAGAGATTGAACGAAGTGGGACTACATTATTAATTACTTATTTATATCTTTTTTACTTGCAATGAATCCAAATTTACTGGGGTTTCGCGACCAAACATATTGACTGAAACCTTGATTTTACCTTTGCCTCTGTCAACTTCAACAACTTTACCTTCAAAGTTTTTAAGTGGCCCGTCGTTGATTTTAACCAAATCGCCAACCGTAAATTCAATTTCGAATTTCGGCTCAACAGCACCCATTTTTTTGCGTATTCTATCAACTTCCTCTTTTGCCATAGGTGTTGGGCGAACACCAAGACCAATAAAGCCAGTCACATTGGGAGTGTTCCGGACTACATACCAGGAATCATCAGTAACAGCCATTTCAACCATAACGTAACCTGGAAATACCTTCTTTTCAACGGTTTTTCTCTTACCACCCTTAATTTCAATCTGTTTTTCGGTTGGGACGATGACATCGAAAATATAATCTTTCATCTCGAAAGACGCGATTCTTTGGCGCAGACTGTCGGCAACTTGGTCCTCGTAGCCGGAATATGTATGGATAACATACCAACCACGCTTGCCTTCTTGCTTTTGCGCTGGCGCTTGGACTTCCTCTGGCTTCGACTCGTCTTTTGGCTCGTCGATTTTCGCCTCGACAGGAGAGTCTTTAAGATTCTTTGTCATTTATACTCCCAATAAATAGGTTTGTATCAAATATGAAAAAGCATAATCGATAAGAGCGATGATAGCAATGCTAACTATCAACGCGCCAACTACAATAATTGAATGGCTGAATAATTGTTGTTTGCTAGGCCATGTTACTTTTTTTGCTTCCGCAACAGAACCTATTACAAACTGTCTAATCTGTTTTATTACACCGCTCATTATTTCTTTGTTTTGACTTCTTTTTTAACCGACTTGATAGCTGATTTAACGATATCTGTTATTTCGATAATCGAGTAATTTTGTCTGTGTCCGCCATTGCGCAGGTAACGGTTCTTGTTTTTGAATTTAAGAATACCTATTTTTTTACCTTTTGAGTCGCCGATTACTTTGGCTTTTACTGTTTGATTCTTATTCAAAATATCATTAAACTCGACAACGCCATTGGGCTTTGTTTTAAGTTTATCTATTTGTAGTTTTTTGCCAACAGTAACAATATACTGATGACCGCCAGTAAAGATTACACTTACCATGTTTACCTGCTTTCAAGAATAAGTGTACTATATAACAGGTAAAAAGTCAAGTAAAATCAGGCTCTATCGCTAGAAGATGATTCAGTTTTAGGTGATTTTTCACGCACTAGGCGCTGGCTTTCGAACACCGACCGACCCGATTCTTTGTCGGGGGTTACTTTGCGCTCTTTGGCATCACGCGCACGTATTTCCTCTTCCGTCTCCTCAAACTGCTCATCGTAATCCAATTTTGCCATTTTCCTCCTTAATTAAAATTTATTTTTTTGTGACGGATATAGATGCTCTGCATAATACCAAGCATAATAAAATTGATAACCAGCGCCGTTCCACCATAGGAAACAAATGGCAGTGGGATTCCGGTGACTGGCGCCAGACCAATATTCATACCGATATTAACTGCTATTTGAACACTAATCATTGCTCCAAAACCAATTGCTAAATATTTACCATAGGCATCTTTGGCAATTGTAGCAATATAATAAATGCGCCAGTTTAAATACCCTAAAACGATTATCAAACCGAAAGACCCCACAAAACCGGTTGCTTCCGCCCAGCCGGCAAACACAAAGTCGGTATAAGAAACAGGCAGAAAATTCAATTGACTTTGTGGCCCATTGCCCAGTCCCCTCCCCGAAATTCCACCGGAGCCGACGGCGATGAGCGACTGAATAACGTTGTAACCCGAACCATAAGGGTCTTTTTGCGGGTCGATAAATGTGTAAATTCTTTCGCGTTGATAATCTTTCATTACCAGCCATCCGCAGGGAATCAGCACGATAAGCAAGGCGACTGCGATAATTTTAACCCTTTTTGACACCGGCCATGAAAAGAACAAACTCAAAAAAATAACTACGACAACAATAGCGGTTCCAAGGTCAGGCTGGAGCATCACTAGAACAACCGGAATCGCAGTAAGAAAAACAAGCATTATCAAACGTTTCCACCAATTAATTACTCCTTGGGCAAGAAAACTGGAGATAAATAATATCAAACTGATTTTGAGTAATTCCGATGGTTGGAATTGAGTAATTCCAAGATCGATCCAGCGTGTCGCGCCGTAGATTTTTATACCGAAGAAAAATACAAAAATCAGCAATATGACACTAATGATATAGAGGATAACTGATGCATTGCGCAAATTTCGGTAATCATAAACTGTGAAGAATATCATCAATACCAAACCGATTATGGCAAATGCAAGCTGATCGCCGGCGAGATTGGCGTTAGCGGTTCCCATGGTTGTGCTGTAAATTGTTGAGATTCCCACACCGACAAGAAGCAGGGGTGCGACAATAAGAGACCAGTCGAGAGCTTTAAGAATCGGTAGTTTCATACTAGATATACTACTACCTCGCCATTCCATATTCCAATTTTTTGTTGCGCGCGAGGATTGTCGGGTTCCGTTTTGCTGATTTCGACCATTGAATTAGTATTGCTTCCGATTTCTTTTGTTGAGTTTTTGATAGTTTCTGTTGAGCCGGTAATTGTGATTTGCGCTTTATCAGTTGGCATCAGCCCCGCTTGTTTGCGTAGTGATTGTATTGTTCTTGTGATTTCTCTCGCGTCGCCTTGCGCCTTTAGTTCTTCGGAAATTGTTGTGTCTATTGAAATTGAGTAATTGCAATTTTCTTGCTTAATTTTTGTGTGAGTCGCACTAATATCATCGACGATTGATGTTATATTGATTTCATTTTTTAGTATCTGCTCGAGCGCAGGCGGTAACTTTTTATTAGAATTGATTCTGTAACTAAGAGCGAAGAGCGGTTGACGAACCTTTATACCCGCCTGCGCTCGAGCCGCATAGGCTAACTCGACTAACGACCGTACATCTGCTACATCACTGATTAATTTCGTATCGATTTTATCGAATTGTCGCCATTTTTCTAAGTGGACGCTTTCGGCATCGCTATCACCGCGAACATTTTGGTATATCATTTCCGAGATAAACGGCATAAACGGCGCGCAAATAATCGATATTTGTTTAAGCACTTCCTGCAATGTTTCTTTAAACTTTACGTCGGTGCGTTTTCTAGAAAGCCGGAGGTACCAAAGTGTCAGGTCGGACACCAAATCGCGCACCGCTCTTGATGCTCTTGTGAGGTCATAATCGTCCATATATTTGGTGATGACAATAGTGGTTTCCTTGATTCTTTCTTTCATCCACCTATCAAGCTCTTCACCTTCTTCGCTTACCTCGCCACCTGACTCTTTAAGAAATTTTGTATAAAAAACGAGGCTGTTCCAAAGTGGATATATTGTTTTGCGCGCTTCTTCGGTAACAAGCTTTTTGGAGAATCGGTAATCTTCACCAATTTGGGTAGCACTAAATAAATATTGTCGCAAAGCATCGGCACCTATTTCATCAAACACTTCGCTGGGCTCCGGGTAATTGCGCAATTTTTTTGATAATTTTTGACCGTCTTCAGCGAGAATCATCCCATTGACTACAACATTAAAATACGCCGGTTCTTCCAAAATTGCGGCCGACAAGACGTGGAGCGTATAAAACCAGCCACGAGTTTGGTCCAAGCCTTCAGCAATAAAATCAGCCGGAAAATCCTCGTCGAATTCTTTCTTATTTTCAAACGGATAATGCCATTGGGCATAGGGCATACTT
>CAZPNA010000072.1:0-3701 GCA_964588135.1 uncultured Candidatus Saccharibacteria bacterium
AGATGCTGAATCCAGTTCAGCATGACGATAAGAAATAGTGATTGATTATTTGTCGCGAAATGCCCAGACTTTGCTTAGGCCGAAATTCCAGAAAAAGACAATGCCGGTTGCGATAATCATCGCTAAAAGATAATAGATATGCATTTCTTTAACCATAAATCCGTAAAGAAGATTGTTCCAAACAAGACCCGAACCGTTGATAAGAACAAACCGCGTAAATTGACCGGCAACATCACTGCTGCGACTTTTAAATGTCCAAATTCTGTTAAGGATGTAGCTCGATATTAAGGCGATACTCGACGAAACAATGCGAGCGACGATTTCATCGACATTGCAGATATCAACCAAAAACCAGAGAATTCCGCCATCGACAAAAGTATTTAGCAATCCAACGCCCATAAATTTTAGCGCTTGTGACACTATTTTGCGACGCAGAAAAAGTCGCCAGACGATTTTCATTGATTTGCGAAGTTCGCCGGCAATCTTGCTTTCCCCCACTCTGCGGTCAACAAAGATAATTGATACTTCCGCCACCTGTTTTTGTCTTTCTTTGGCAAGATACAGCATCTCTACCTGAAACGCGTAGCCGGAAGCAACTAATTTATCAAGCGGTAGGGATTCGATGTAAGAGCGTTTATAGACCTTGTAGCCAGCGGTGGAATCTTTGGGTTTTAGACCAAGCATCATCCTTGTCACCAAATTGGCGCCACGGCTGTTAAGTTGTCTTTTCCAGTCCCAACCGACAATACCGCCGCCGGGAACATAGCGTGAACCAATGACTATATCATTATCCTTTGCCTTTTCGAGCATTTTCGGCAAATACTTCGGAGCGTGTGAAAAGTCGGCATCCATCGATACGATATATTGATAATCCCCCTTGAGCGCCCATTTAAACCCCGCAACATATGCTTTGCCGAGCCCTTCTTTTTTGAGCCGAGTCATTAAATGGAGTTGTTTTTTGTATTTGCCGATAAGTTTTTTGATGATAGTACCGGTGCCATCGGGCGAAGAATCATCAACAATCAAAATATGCGCCTCGGGCACACTCTTAAAAACCGCGTGAATAATCCGCTCGACATTATCTTTTTCGTTATAGGTAGGAATAATAACAAGGGTATTTTTCATATAATTATTCTAATTATTCTAATTGCACTAATTATTCTAAGGAAGCCCCAAATGGCAGAAAATCCTAAAATGATTCGATTAATTTTGTATTTTTGGGATTTGATTTATTTTTTTGGGATTTCATTAGGTTAATTAGAATAATTAGATTAATTAGAACAATTTTTGATATTAGGTTTATTCTTCATTTTTCATTCTACATTCTTAATTATATTATTTGTATTTTCCTTTTTTTAGATTTTTTCTGATGGTAAATAATTCAAAAAAGGTTTGGCGGACGCCACGCGACGCCCGAAACTTACTGCCTTCGATATGGCGCCAACTGACCGGCACCTCAACTATTTTTATATCATTTGCCATTGCAATCACCAATACTTCCAGATCCCATCCCCATCGAGTAATTTGAGTTTTGGGGAAAATGATGCGACTTGCGCGCCGAGAAAACATTTTAAAACCGCATTGTGTATCAACAAGTTTGATGCCAAGAATCATCCGAGCCAACAAATTCCCTACACGCCCGATTATTCTGCGAGACAGAGGTTGTTTTACCGCTAGCAATGACTTGTCTAAATATCGCGATCCGTAAACTACTTCGGCATCACCCTTGCTACGAATTAAACGATCGATATCGGAAATTGGTGTCGCCGAATCAGCATCCATAATTAAAATCCAATCCTTTTTCGCTTCCAAAACACCGACTTTAATGGTACCACCCTTACCAATATTATTGGGTAGCGTCTTGACGAAAAATTTTTTTAGATGATTTTCCTTTATAAAACTGCTAGCGACTTGCACAGTCTTATCGGTTGATCCATCGCTATATATCGTTACTTCGTAATTAACAAAATTAGTCGGCATAAACTTGGCGACTTGTTTTAGCGTCTTGACGATTCTTTTCTCCTCGTTGTACGCCGGAATAACAACAGATATAGAAATTGATTGCTTGTTCATTGTGGTACTATTATAAGGTATCATATTTATGGGTCACCTTTCCAGTTGCTCGTCATCCTGAATATTATTCAGGATCTATATTAAGTTTGGAAGATCCCGTATCAAGTACGGGATGACAATAAAACTATCCGCGTTGATACGCGTAACAAAAGGAGGATTTATGAAATTTGTCAAAGGGTTTTTGATTTTTCTTATCGCGCTAGGCGTACTGTTTGTGGCAGCGACACCGTTTATTATTAAGGCTAATAAAAATGGCAGTCTTTACAAGATGTATGCGCACTATTTTCCCCTTGAAGATTACACAATGACATGGGGCGCCACCATTCGCCCTTATGCTACTGGCGACGACCCGCTGGAGAGTATCAATAAACAATACAGTTTAATTAAAGAATTGTTTCCAAATGATGTCTGTGTTCGCGCTAACATTGAAACTGATATGGATGTCAACGATAAACTGGTCGAAGCCAAAGAGCAATATAGCACAAGGTTATATTTGATTCTTGAAGAAGACTTGGATTTCAATAAAAGTGATGATTATGAAGGCAAAGCCAAAGCGCTGGCGCAAAAAATCGTTGGTCGCTACAAAGGCAAGGTTGAGTATTATCAAATAATGAATGAAGTTACCGGCACAATTTATTCGAAAGCTAGCGACAGTGGCGAAAAACTAGATGCCGGATACGGGCTGACAGTCGATAAAACAAGGTATGATAACGTCACAACTTATGCCAAAGCGTTGAGCGCCGAGATCCGCAATATTGACCCGCGCGCACGGATAATTCTGACCGGCAACTGGGTTTTAGTTGACCCCGTGTTGTCGATGATTTCTGATGGCGTTGACGCTGACATCATCGGCTGGAACTGGGGTTCGGGTTTGAGTAATGAGCCGGGAATTATCAATATCGATGAATACGGCACGCTGGATATTCCTGCCAAGGTCGCTGCCGTCGGTAAGAAATTTTGGCTCGTCGAAGCTAATAAAGATGATGGGTCATATGACGGGAAAGAGCAAGAACAAGCAACATATATCAAGAATCTAGCCACTGCGGCGCACGATGCTGAAAATGTTCAAGGTTACTTTCACTTCACTCTGACCGATTTGTTGGAAGAAGGTCCCGCCGGTGCATTGGGACTAGTTGAGTTAACCAAGAGAACCGATGGCAGTTATACTTTCGCCCCCAAAAAACCCGCCTTTGACGCACTCTCCCAAGTCGCCTCCGGCAAATAGATCGGTGATTGGTGGTTTGTCTCCCCTCCTTTACAAGGAGGGGTTAGGGGTGGTGGGAGGTACCCGGATTGTCATTCTGCTGTGCCACGTGGCGATAGCTATACGTGGAGGGCGCGTAATCACAACCGCCACAGCAGAGCGTGGTCCCGCTGGGGCGGGAAAGAATCTGACAGTAATCTGTCATCCCGATTGAGTGTACTCACGAATAGAGGGATCCCTTGCATCAGATCCTTCAGTCAAGATTACCTTCCTTCAGGATGACAGGAAAAGCCCTTTCGAGTGAACCATTCGTGTGTGGTTTGTGACCATTTGTGTGATTCGGGTGGTTTAGTAATGAGTTCTAACCTTCTACTTTCTACTTTTTTTGGGGTTGATGAATTTTTTATTTTATGTTACGATTTTT
>CAZPNA010000073.1:0-3470 GCA_964588135.1 uncultured Candidatus Saccharibacteria bacterium
TAATTACTAATTTCTAACAAAAGATCAAATAATTTAATCATTAAATATTGGAAAGGTTTTATTAGATATTAGAAATTAGATATTTGACATTAAGATGATTATTTCTAACACTTAACGTCTAACGCTTAACATATTTAAGGAGTGAAAATGACTCAAAAACAAAAACTGGGGATCGGACTGGTGGTAATCGCGGTACTGATTTTAGCCGCGGGTTTAGCTTATTTTTGGTCAACGGGGAAAATCAATATCGGTGCATCAACTGAACCACCGGTTATGAGTCCTACTAGTCTTACGGTGGCAACAGGTCAAATAGTGCCGGTAGGTGTTACTGGTGGTAGCCTTCCTTATGGAGGATATATATCCGATGACCCAACTGTCGCAGAAATAGAATCATGGTACAGCTACAATGTTGCCAACAGTACGACAACTCCTGCTTTAACTCTAGTTGTCAAAGGCATATCGGCTGGTTCAACCAACATTCAGCTTTGGGACCAAGATGGTAATATCCAAAAATTGCCAGTTACAGTATCAGAAATCACAGAATCAAAAGTCAACACTTCGGTCAGTTTTGTAACGACAAGTTTAAAAATAAATATCGGCAAGCAGTGTGAATCAGTTATTGAGGCCACATCAGGTGCTAGTAACTTTTGGACAGATGCTATTGTCAGTGACCCGGAAATCGCAACAATTTCAAGATTTGGCGGGGTTAGTATTGGTGGTGAAACAAAAACCGCTCTTAGGGTTTACGGTTTGAAGGCTGGAACAAGCACAATGCTTGTCAGAAATGCCGCCGACCAGTTTGCTCAACTTAACCTAGAAGTTGTCGAAAGCGGAGGCACTTGTGAAGAAATCGCCCTGCTTGGCAATATGAGTAATACCACAATTACTACTAATACAACTTTTGCACCTGCTACTGCACCTACTCTTATAGAGGGTCAATTATTGGCGGTAAAAACAACGTCGGCTAATAAGCTGGGTGGTTTTGTTGTCGATGATCCATCAATTTTGGCGCTTGATTCGTGGAACGCCATCGGAAGCGACCAAACTAATACAAATATGATTTTCAGGGGTGTCTCGGCTGGTACGGCAAATGTTTATGTTTGGGACCAGCAAAGCAATGTCAGTAAATATACAGTTACAGTAGCGGCATCGGGAGAAGTTAATACTGGTGTTGCTTTTTCTCCGGCAACCGTAAATGTCGCTCTGGGTGAGCAATCTGACCTGATAGTTGATCTAAACGATCAAGCATCTCAATGGGTGTCGATGGTTGCAGGAGATTCGTCAGTAGCAACGCCGGTTCGTTTCGGTCTTGTTCAGGATGGCGACGAAGTCAAGCTTGCTCTGCGAGCGTATGGCGCAAGTGAGGGTTCGACATACTTTACCTTAATACACAAAGATGGGTCATTAGCGCGGGTTGATGTTACTGTAACAGCTAGCGGTGGTGATGACGATGATGTTACGGATGATGACGTCACCGATGACGATGATACAACATCCTGCGAAACGGGTGAATTCAAGTTTGCCTATACTCCCAATGCCTGGAATATCAAAACCTATAATTTTGCTCCGGCGAGCGAATCAATGCAAATCTACAACGTTTTTGGATTCCTGGGAGCGGAAAAGCCGGTTAGCGCTTACACTTACCCGGGAACTGGTTTGGCTTACGAAGAAAACGGCACACCGGCAATTGGCGAAGGCTTTTGGTTTTTAAGCGGCGCTACATCACCGGTTTGTATTCCTGCCGACAGAGCCGTCGCGACAACCCAAACAACCGCGCCTATCGCCAGCAGTATTGCTATGGTTGGTAACCCGACCCAAAGCGCTGTCAAATGGAGTGACGTTACAATTACCGCCAACGGAAATACATCGTCAGTTCTCGATGCCTCCAACCAGTCATCACCAATTGTCAAAGCCATTTTTACCTACCAACCGGGCGCTGAAGAATATATTGGTTACTACGCCGGTGCATACACCGATTATATTAATAACGGTGGGAATGCCATGAGTGACTTGATGGGTAAAAGTCTTGAACCGGGTAATGGAGTATGGATAATTCTTAACTCGAAAATAACTAGTGCAACATTGAATTTTTAACATCTTTTAAGGAGGGTGTGAATAATGAATAAAATCAAATTTGTAGTTATTGCAATAACCATGCTGATGCTTGCCTCCCCCGCTCTAGCCGCCGATTCTCCACCGGCTCTGCCAAGCCTTCCTCCCGATGAGCCAACAACCAGTGAATCAACTACATCATCAACCACTTCGGGAACAACAGGGACTACCTCAACTGCATCAACCGGCACTACCGGAACCACCGCATCTACTACATCCTCCGGTCCAGTTGAAACACTTGCTTTGGTTGGTTTAGCTGTCGTTGGGTTTGCCGGAATAAAGACATATATGAAGAAGAAGAAAGAACAGTTATAAATCACACGAATAAGTCAATCGCGAATTACGCTCGAATGATTCACGCGAATAAGAATCGCTAATAACACATAGTTCATAACTGATAATCCAAAAAATTACTAATTTCTAATTACTAATTTCTAACAAAAGATCAAATAATTTAATCATTAAATATTGGAAAGATTTTATTAGACATTAGAAATTAGATATTTGACATTAAGATGATTATTTCTAACGCTTAACCTCTAACATCTAATTAAATTACTATTTTAAGGAGAATGATAATGGACAAAGAAAAATCTAAGGGCTGGTTTTTAGACCTAACAAAAAAACAAAAAGTAGTTTTCGGCGTCGCGTCATTTTTGGTAGTTGTCCTGATTGCCATTTTTATTGGTTTTTCGTTGTCTGGAAAACTTGAGATAGGCGCGGATATTGCGGTTGGAGAAGGTGTTGTCGAGGAAATGAGTCCGGATAGCGTCTTAATCTGCACAGAAACGAACTATGAAGGGTGTACAGAAATATCTGAAGATGTTGCCAATCTGTCAACCGCAGGATACACTGGGTCAATAAAATCAGTTGCCGTTGGTGAAAATGTTGGTAATATGATTGCTTGCCAAGACGCAAACTATCGTAATGTTTGTCGTCCGGTGCCGGCAGGTTACAGAAATCCCAATACCGAATCTCTTTCAACCGATCAGGTTGATTCAAAACTAAATTATAACCCACTAGAACTTAGCAAAGCGACAAAATCGATTGCTGTACAAGACAGGGGAAGGTTTGTGGGCGATACTAACAATATATTGCCCGAGGCGCAAGGCGCAGCCGGCTGTGTGCCTGGCGACAATCAAGTCGCGGTCTACAACAATGCTAATTACGATGGAATTTCCGGTTGTGCAGTATTAAACGCTGATTATTTTGACCATTACGCGAAGTTTGCCCAGTGTGCGACAGGATTATCGGGAAATCAGTGTATAAATTTAAATGCCGGTGTTGCCTATTTATACGGTGGTACGCAATTTCCTGATAATTCGATTTCATCCATCAAGGTTGGCAAAAATGCAAAA
>CAZPNA010000074.1:0-850 GCA_964588135.1 uncultured Candidatus Saccharibacteria bacterium
CTTCGAAGCTAAATGGCCTTGTAACAACACCAACCGTCAGCGCGCCGAGTTCTTTAGCAATACCGGCAATAGCAGGACCTGCGCCGGTTCCGGTGCCGCCGCCCATGCCGCAGGTGACAAAAACCATGTCAGAACCCTTGAGCAGTTCGTAAACTTCTTCTTTATTTTCGTCAATTGCTTTTTGTCCAATTTCAACATCGGCGCCGGCGCCAAGACCGCGAGTTAACTCTTTACCGATTTGTATTTTAACTGGTGCTAAAGAATGAACAAGTGCTTGAGCATCGGTGTTTACGCCGATAAATTCAATACCCTTAAGACGGGCTTCGATCATTCTGTTAACGGCATTTCCCCCAGAACCACCAACACCTACTACTCTGATTTTTGCAAACGTGTCGACCTCGGAGAGGTGCTTATCAGGCATAATGACTCCTTAGTTAAGGCAAAAAGTGCTTGAAAATGCTCTTTGCCTTATCTGCTAGTCCCTCCATCTTAGCATTGTTAAAGTTAAACTTAAAATTACCACCGGTCCCCTCCTGTGGCTCCATTTCTAAACCTTGTAACATTAACCCTATACTTGTAGAATAACTCGGGTCGTCGAGTTTGTCAATTGTGCCACCGACTTCCAGACTGGGAATGCCTAGTTGCGCGGGTAATTCAAGGTATTCTTTTGCTTGTGATACTATTCCTTTTAGTTTAGCTCCCCCACCGGTCAACACCACGCCTGCCGGTAGCATTGCATCACGTTTAATTCTTTTCAGCTCTTTGCGCACCATACTAAATATCTCTTTGAGTCGCGCATCGGCGATGTCTGTCACTTCTTTGCGCGATACTTTTCCTTCCTCACCGCCGT
>CAZPNA010000074.1:860-3400 GCA_964588135.1 uncultured Candidatus Saccharibacteria bacterium
CCCGTCGCGCACCTTGTTGGGGTCGGCATCGAGGTGTTGACATTTGATTTTTTCGGCAATCTCCAAAGTTGTTTTGAGGCCAATGGCGACGTCGTTAGTTATGTGGCTAGCACCTATCGGTAAGACGTTGGCATCAACCAATTCCCCTTCTTCGTAAACTGCGTAGCTGGTTGTTCCGGCACCGATATCGAGGAGAATAACTCCTTGTTCCTTTTGTTTTTTATTAAGAATTGCGCGCGCGCTGGCGATGGAATTAAAAATCATCCCATCGATTGAAACTTCCGCTTGCGATATTACCTTTGTCATGTTAGTAACGCTGGCGGTTGGTACACCGATAACAGTGATTTCCCCCTCGAGTCGCAGTCCTCTCATTCCAACCGGATCTTTGGTTTTTTCTTGGTTGTCAATAGTAAACATTGTCGGGAAAACGTGAATTATTTCGTGGTTGGGTGGCAGAGCGACTGAACGAGCGGCCTCAATAACATTACTAACTTCTTCTTCGCTAATTACCCCGTCTCCACGAGTAACGGGCACAACGCTTTTCGATATAACTGTTTTTGTGCCGACACCGCTAATTCCAACCATCCCGTGACTTATCGACACTCCACACATTCGTTGAGCTTCTTCAATGGCGGCCGATAGGCAACTGGTCACTTCGTCAGTATCATTAATAATACCCCTTCGCAAACCGGAATTCGGCGCTGTACCAAGCCCGACAACGCTGGTTAGCCCTTCTTTATACTGCCCTACCGAAATTGCAATCTTGCTAGTGCCAATGTCTATTCCAATGGCAACCTTAGGGTTGACTTGTTGTGCCATTTATCCCCTCGCATATTATTTGGATTATTATCGAGCCCCACAGAGACTCGAACTATATTGTTCGAGCGTACTCGCGAGAACTATTGCCGTATGTGATATCTATCGGTAAGTAGTTCTCAGTGATTACACTTCGAACGATATTATTTACTTCTTACTACATTATAGTAAAACTCCATCGAATATTCAAAGAGCCAATCATTGTTCGATCATCTGTGTCGCTATTCAACCTTCTACCTTATACCTTCTACTTTCTACTATTTACTATTTATGATGCTTCCCCACCAAGTGCTTTACCGAATGTCTGGTTAGGAATTCGAGTTCGTCGGATAGTGATCGGTTACCATCAATCGCCTGTTTTTTTGCCTGCGCAACAGAAATCACAATCGAGCCGAGTACCTGTTTATTTCCGTTTTTCGGTGGTTTTTCAAACAGTGGAAAACTTAGTACATCGGTTGTTTTATCGATATGGCGATACTTTTTATTTAACCCCTGCATTCTACGGTCACAAACAAGCATTACTTCAACTTGCCAATTACTATCAAAACCGTTATTTTTAAGCTCGCTACTTATCCAATTCGAAAAATCCTGCCCTATAACAGGTATCTTCGAAGGAGTTTTGATGACAAGATCTAGAATCATGTTTTTACCGTTCGAGGAGTAATAGACGAGAACTATAAGTCGCTGACAACATAAGAACGTAACAGTTCTCGCGATTACGTTCGAACAATAAACAAATTATTATATTAGATGTTTCTTTACTGCCACCGATACTCTTGCGCCATCGGCTTGTCCTTTGGTTTTGCTCATAACGGCGCCGATTACCTTGCCCATATCTTGAATAGTTGATGCTCCGGTCTCGGTTATGGCTTCGCTGACGATTTTCTCGAGCTGTGTATCCGAAATCTGCTCGGGAAGGTATTCACCAATTATTTTGAGTTCCGCTTTTTCCTTGTCAGCAAGCTCACTTCGTCCCGATTTTTCATAGAGCTCAATTGCTTCTTTGCGCTTTTTCGCTTCTCTTTGCAACGTGGCAAGGGTTTGATTTTCGTCAATTTCGCCCTTATTTTCTATTGTGGTGTTTTGCAGAGCGGCCTTCAATGAACGCAAAACCATTGTCTTATCCGATTCATGATTCTTGAGCGAAATATTCAAGTCCTCATCAATTTTTTCAATTATATTAGCCATAATATTTAGTTATTTTAACTTTGTGCTAATCATATATGTGCCTAAGGCACTCCAATATTTTGATTTTTGCTTTTTGAGATTTGAGATTATCTTCTAATATCCTCTCTTAACTTTCTTGCGAGCGGCCTTTCTGCGAGCTATCTCGCGCATTCTTATACGCGATAACTTCTTTTCTTGATATCTGCGCTTCTTTATATCGGTTAGAATTCCACTTTGTTGAACATCACGAAAAAACTTCCTCAGCATAACATCGAAGTTTTCGCCTCTTCTTTTATTTTCCAAAATTAAATCACCTTCCTCTCAAATAATCTCTGGTTGATAGAAATAATATACCACATTCACGATCGTAAAACAACCATCGGCCCTGCCGGAGCGCCGGCGAGAATGTGGATATGTAGGTGGTCAACTTCCTGACCACCGTGCAGGTTGGTGTTGATAATTACCCGATAACCTTTATCTGCAAACCCGTGTTTCTTGGCTAAATCACCGATAACGCCGAGAAGTTTACCGCCGAGCTTATCATTAGTGAGTTCATT
>CAZPNA010000075.1:0-2331 GCA_964588135.1 uncultured Candidatus Saccharibacteria bacterium
GCCACGACCATCGTCCAATACTGATACTCTGTTTTTAGCTTCAATTGTAACTGTAACGTTTTTAGCAAACCCTGCCAGTGCTTCATCGATTGCGTTATCCAAAACCTCCCACACCAAGTGGTGAAGACCTTCAATTCCGGTTCCGCCAATGTACATTCCCGGACGTTTTCGTACCGGTGCAAGACCTTCGAGGACGGTAATGTCTTTGGCGGTATATGTCGATTCAGTTTTGTTTGTTTCTTCTTTTGGCACTTAAAATCTCCTGCGATTATGTATCACTTGCCTCCTTATTATACCGCTAACCCCCCACATTGCAAACCCCTATTGTGACTCCAGGGATAGACTGATCACTAGTATAAAATTACAATAATAATGCCCCGCGAAACGATAATGTTCCGCGGGGCATAGATGTGTACAGAGAGTCTTGCATGATGGATCTTGAAATGAGCTACTGGTGGCTTTCTCCGCTTGGTGATTCAGGGTTTTCTTTAGGCGTTTTTGCTTCTTGGGCAAAAGTACCAACAATATGCCCAACAAGTCCGTATGTGCAAGACAATACAAACAAACCCCAAACCTTCATCCATACTCCTGGCGTTGACCAAAGATCGCCAATTACCAGCAATAACGCAATACTGACAGCGGTACAGTCTCCGGTGGTAGATGATTGGTGCGCCGGAGCAATAAATGCGCCAACCAAGCTTCCGAGAAAAGCAGCTATCAGTGCGTAGGGGTAGACCACATTGCCGAATATATTCGGTTATAGTGGTGCAAATAGCGCTGGCATATCACTGTCAATATTGGGAAACAAGCCCATAAATATCTTGACTATGCAATACCCGGATAGTGCTCCGATTATCATTGCACCGAAATGGACTTCCTTTGCTTCCTTCACTACATCACTCTCCCTTATGGAGATTAGTCAGCTTCATCCTTGCGGATCGTTTTGGATGAAACCGCCTTTATCGCCACAATGAAGTAATATATCAAGAATCTCTATAACGTTCAATACCCCAAAATGAATCAGAAACTAATGTCATTTCCCCGAAAGGGGACCCTTCGGGTCGATACCTTAAAAATATCAATAAAAGAGAAATCTAATATAGTAAATTGAGTTAAACGCATCGATTTCGATGCCTTTATAAATAGAAGTTGAAATCTATTCAAACCCAGAAAATGCTCTGTCCCTGAATATATATGTAAGAATTTATTTTATTTTCCAAGCCAATCTTTGCCGATTGTTTCTGCTTGCAACAGCACCAATTGCGTTGCTCCCTCCTGTTTATCAGGTGGATAATTATATTTTTTCAATAATTTCTTAACATATATTCTCATTCTAGCCCTAACCGATTCTCGTGCTGTCCAGTCAACTGTCGCATTCTTTCTCATTAAATCAACCAATTCTTTTGATATCTTTTTCAGAGTATCATCGCCCAACTCCAGCTTTGCACTTTCGTTGTCAGCTAACGCATCGTAAAATGCGATTTCGTCATCAGACAGTCCACTTTCTTTTCCGCGCTCAGTTTCTTGACGAATATCTTTAGCTAACTTTATAAGTTCGGTAATTACTTGCGCCGCTTCAATAGTACGGTTCTGATATTTTTTGATTGTACGCTCTAACATATCAGCAAACGATTGACCTTTAACCAAATTTTTACGCATATAGACTTTAATCTCATCATCGATAATTTTCTTCAAAATTTCAAAAGCAACATTCGGCTTATTCAGTCCTCGAACCTCTTCTAAAAATTCATCAGATAAAACCGATATATTTTGGCTCTCCAAACCCGCCGCTTTAAATACATCGATTATCTCGCCGGAGGCTACTGATTCAGAGACAATCTGCCTAATTGCCAAGTCATAATCTTCTTCTTGTGGTCCGGATTTTATAGTAATTTTTGACATATACGCACGCAATGCTTGGAAAAATCCAACGTCATCTTTTATTGCCAACGCTTTTTCATGCGGCACAGCCAATGCAAAAGCTTTTGATAATTCTGTTACCGCCTTTCGATATCGCTTTATCGATTCCTCATCATCTGGCTCAATTTTTAATACAAACTCCATTGCCTCGCCGAAAAACACGGTTCTTTTCGAGCTATCCATTTTAAAGTAATTAATGTATTCAAAGCCATGAAAAATAGCTTTTACAACTTCGAATTTTTCTAGCATTACCGATACCGCTTCTTCCTGTTTTATACCTGTGTCTTTTTTATCGGCCTCGCTATATTCATTCAATGCATCTTTTATTTTGGGCCCAACACAAAAAAAAAAAAAACCAAAACACCCCGTTTAAATTTAAAAACCCATTTTAAAACCCAAAAAGGTTAAAAT
>CAZPNA010000075.1:2341-3363 GCA_964588135.1 uncultured Candidatus Saccharibacteria bacterium
AATATTAATTAAATGCATCTTTTAGTTTTGTCGACACACCAAGATAATCAACAACCAATCCACCCGGTTTATCTTTATAAACCCTGTTTACTCGCGCAATCGCTTGCATTAAACCATGACCCTTCATTGGTTTGTCAAGATACATTGTGTGCATGCTTGGAACATCGAAACCAGTTAGCCACATATCGCGAACAATTACCAACTTCAAACTATTTCGCGGATCTTTCATTCTGTCTGCCATTGCACGCAGCGCTTCTTTATTGCGAATATGTCCTTGCCAATTTAGTGGGTCACTTGCCGAGCCAGTCATTATCACTTTTATAAATCCTTCCTTGTCTGATTCGTTATGCCAATCGGGTCTCAATTTAATAATTTCTTCGTAAAGTGTAACCGCAATGCGGCGACTCATAGCAACTATCATTCCCTTGCCCTCTATAACATTAAGCCGATTTTCAAAGTGCTCAACTATGTCATTAGCAATCTGTTTGATGCGTTTTTCGTTACCAACCATTGCTTCAAGCCGCGCCCATTTATTCTTCAATTTTTCGACCACTTCGATTTCTTCGCCCTCGGTGATATCTTCAAAATCTTTGTCGATTCGCAGTTTTTCACTTTCGGCTAATTCAATTTTTGCTAGCCGTGCTTCGTAATAAATTGGCACTGTTGCCTTGTCTTCCACAGCTTGAGAAATATCATAAACATCAACATAGTCGCCAAACACCGCTCGCGTGTTTCTATCTCCCGATTCTATCGGTGTACCGGTAAACCCAATGAACGACGCATTCGGCAAAGATTCGCGCATACTGCGAGCAAACCCATCGATAAAATCGTACTGACTTCTGTGCGCTTCGTCGGCAATAACCACTACATTGTGTCTTTCAGTTAAAAGCATTTTGTCAAAAAAACCTTTATTTAGAAATTTTTGAATAGTAGTAAAAACCACCCCGCCCGATGCTACTTTTAATAACTCTCGCAGATGTCGCCTGTTTTTTGCTTGTACAGGCACTTGACGCAATAGGTCA
>CAZPNA010000076.1:0-3360 GCA_964588135.1 uncultured Candidatus Saccharibacteria bacterium
GAAAATTATTTTTTTTGGGGTAATAAATTTTAACGTACATTGGGAAAAAAAAAAAGTAATTTTAAAACGAATTATCAGCGAGCTGGGGCTCAAGTCAAACCCCCATAATAAGCATTGCGCCAATATCAAACAAATTGAAGAATTCCATAGGGCGTGGGAGAAAAAGAGAAAAACACTGCCCTATGAAATTGACGGTATTGTGGTGCTAGTCAATAACGAGGATGTGCGCAAAAAACTTGGTATAGTTGGCAAGGCGCCACGAGGTATGATCGCTTATAAGTTCGCACCGGAACAAGCGACAACTATTATCAAAGATATTAAAATCCAAGTCGGCAGAACCGGAACGCTAACACCGGTTGCCATTTTTGAACCTGTTAAAGTGGCAGGTTCGACTGTTTCAAAAGCCACACTTCATAACCAAGATGAAATAACAAAAAAAGATGTTAGAATTGGCGATACTGCCATTATTCAAAAAGCCGGTGATGTAATTCCCGAAGTTGTCGGAGTGCTCAAAAATCTGCGCCCTTCAGGCACAAGCCCTTGGCACATGCCGCGCAAATTCGAAGGAGTTGAGGTAACGCGCAAGGAAGGGGAAGCGGCGCATAAAGTTCACGACCGTAATTTAACTTCGGTAAAGCTGCGTCAACTTCAGCATTTTACATCAAAATCATGTTTTGATATTGAGGGCTTGGGGCCAAAAATAATCACACAACTTTACAATAAAAAACTTATTCAAAATTATGCTGACATTTTTAAATTGAAGGTTGACGATTTAAAACCACTGGAACGTTTTGCCGAAAAATCAGCTCAAAATACTATCGATTCTATCAATAAATCAAAAACCATCGAGCTTGGGCGGTTCATTAATTCGCTGGGAATACCGATGGTTGGCGAAGAAACCGCTTTCGACTTAGCGGAACATTTTGGTAGCATCAAAAATTTAATGGAAGCAAGTTACGATGATGTTAGTAAGGTCTATGGTATTGGCACTCGAGTTGCTCAATCAATAGTTGATTATTTTGGCGACGCCGATAATATGAATATAATCAATCGATTACTTTCAAACGGTATTAATATTACTAATCCTGAAAAAGCGGCGAAAGAAGGACCGTTTAAAGGAAAAACGTTTGTCTTTACCGGAGGGCTGGAGACTATCACGCGGCAGGAAGCCGAAGAAAAAGTGCGCAAACTAGGCGGCGATACATCATCGAGCGTTAGTAAAAACACTGACTACGTCGTCGCCGGAACCGACCCCGGCAGTAAGTTCGACCGCGCCCAAAAACTCGGCATTAAAATTATTAGTGAAAAAGATTTTCTTAAAATGTTATAAAGTAATGAATAGAACTGAACTTGAATTTTGGAATGAATATAAGAGATGGTATTTAGCAGATATTAATAAGTGTTATAACTGTGATGCAAATTTTGCAACTGTTACTACAATTTTAACTTCGATTGATGCTCTCGGAGGTTTTTATAAGGGTCTTGTACTGAAGGAGCTTACAGAAGAAAGGAGATGCGAAAGATGTAATAATATAAATAATATTAAAAATAAAAAATGGTTAGTGCCAGTTGGTGGTAAAAGACTCAAGCCAGCAAAAAAGATATATGCGATTGATGGAGTTAAGTATGAGGAATCTGGCAATAGGGACGTCTTTGTATCTTTTATTAAAAATTATATGCACGAATTTTATGGTAATGTATCAGAAAATATAAATAAAAAAGCAGTCGAAATATTATATTCCCATTTTAGGAATGGCTTTATTCATGAGGGTGGACCAAAGTTCGGAACAGGAATATATCGAGAGGATTCGGAAGAACTCTATAAACCCTATCCAGAAAGTGGAATTATAATGGCGATTAATGTAACCTCATTTAAAAAATATTTTGAAATAGCATTTGATAACTACGAAAAGGCTTTATTTGATAAAAAAAAGCCAGAAAGATTATGTAGATGGCGAACGAGATATAAATATATGAAGAGTATTCATAATTGACATCATGACCTAAACTTCAACCCTTCCCTACTGAATGGATGGGGGCGGCGGACGTAGCGCCAATATTTATATTGAATAACAAAATTTTTTAAATTTAATCCATATGAGTGGCGGACGGTGCAACTGGTATCTCTGATAATTTTATAATTATTTTTTACGGCCCAAATCCCCCACTTTTTCAATCTGACAATATTGATAATTTATTTAGATATCTATCGGTCCTAAAATTATAATGCATTTTGAACCTGTAAATTTGCCTCACTATAGGCCGATCGGTCTATAGTGAGGCAATAATGAACCTGTTAATTGACTAATTATTATCGCATAGAAATCTGATAGGATTTAAAATTGAGAAAGCTTTTCATTGCGAATAAATCTGTTAAAATAATAAACATGGCAGAGAAGATCTCAAAAGAAGAGGTTGAACATATTGCAGAGCTTACAAGGCTTCATCTTTCTAGTGAGGAAGTAAATAAATTCACTGACCAGTTGGGTGATGTTTTGGAATACGTGGATCAACTTCCGGAGAATAGATCCACCAATCACCAATCACTAATCACTAATCACAATACTCTACGCGAAGACAAGGTGACTGCAAGTGACAGTGGTGGTACAAAGGAATTGCTTGAAAATGTACCGCAGACGGAGGAGACAAGCATCAAAGTCCCGGCAGTTTTAGGTGGTAGCGATGAATAAAACAATTACTGAAATTCAAAAAGATCTTCGCGAAGGCAAGACAACTTCAGTGCAATTAACCGAAGAATATTTAAAGCGTGCCGAAAAAAGCGATCTAAATGCTTATATCACTATTGATCGCGAGGGAGCTTTCAAGGCTGCGGGGGAAGCCGATGAAAAGATCAAATCCGGCGATGCCCAACCTTTATGCGGTATCCCGTTTGGCATCAAGGACGCTATCTCAACCAAGGGTCTTCGGACTACATCGGCATCAAAAATTTTGGATAGTTATGTCCCACCGTTTGATGCAGCCGTGATCAGTCGCTTGCGCGCGCAGGGTGCTATCATAATCGGCAAAAATAATATGGATGAATTTGCCATGGGTTCTTCTACTGAAAACTCGGCCTATGGTCCCGTGTTCAATCCGCATGATAAATCACGAGTTCCGGGCGGTTCAAGTGGCGGTTCGACAGCAGCGGTTGCCGCTGACCTGTGTGTCGCATCGCTCGGCTCTGATACCGGTGGCTCTATTCGCCAGCCAGCCGCTTTTTGCGGTGTAGTTGGTTTCAAGCCAACGTACGGTCGTGTATCAAGATATGGTCTTATTGCCATGGCTTCGAGCCTTGACCAAATCGGACCAATTACAAAAACAGTTGCTGACGCTAAAATTGTATTTAACACTATCAAAGGT
>CAZPNA010000077.1:0-3104 GCA_964588135.1 uncultured Candidatus Saccharibacteria bacterium
GAGATCTTTTTTTCTCGAACTCCATTATCGTATTTTTTTGCAACCGATAAAAATACTTTTTCTTTGGCGCGTGTGAGTGCAACATAAAACAATCTTCTTTCCTCTCGAGTTTGTTGATCTTTGTCGAATTTATTTTTTAATAAAACATCGGGCAATGGCAACGCTTCTGTCCGGTGGCGAGATGGAAACCTGTCAGCCGATAGGCTCGGCAAAAAGACAACAGGCCATTCCAGTCCCTTGGCGCTATGAACCGTCAGAAGTGTAACTGCATTTACATCAATTTCGTCTTGCGATGATGCCGGGTTCTCCCCCGCCTCCATAAGCAGTTTGATGTTATCGACAAAATTGGTTGTATTGGAGTTGTGGGAACTTCGAACAAAATCCTTGATTTTTTCATAAAATGCGGCAATATTTTCAAGCTCAATTTGCGCAAGAATATCTTTTTCAGACGCTTTAATAATATTTTTTAATAGTTTGGTTTCGTTCAACCATTTATAAATAACTTCGCCAATATTATGGTCGCGGGCAAATTCTGTGAAGTGGTTGATATCGTTGACAAGCTTTTTTATACTGTCCAAGTCATCGTCAAATTTTTCTTTAAGTTCTAGGGTAGAGCCGATGTTTTCAAGGGTGTGTCGAAAATGTTTATTGCGGTGGCGCGTATAACTGGAAATAATCGTCATAGTTCGTGTGTCGATATTGTACGCTCGTGAAGTAGCTAAGTAGTACAAGCTTAGGTGGTCTTCGTAATTGGCAATAACTTTTGCAAAGCTAATAAGTAATTTTATTATCGGTTCGTCATAAAGACCGCTTGAGCCCGGTGCTATAAATGGGATTCCTTCACAGCGCAATTGATATATTAATGGGTCCAAGTGATTATTGGCTCTGGCTAGGACTGCGATTTCATTATATTTTCTACCATCCTCAACTTCCTTTTTGATGTTGTCGATAATGAATTTGGACTCGCTATAATCTTCATCAAAAATCGTAAACTCCGGCTTTCTGCCGGCACCGGCACCGACGAGTTTTTTATTAATTTTTGCAATTGTTTCTAGTCGGTCTGGGTTATTTTGTTTTATTAGCTCGTAAGCGCAATCTAGAATTGCCTGTTTACTGCGGTAGTTTTTGTTTAATACAACTGTTTTACACCCCTTCCAATTCTTTTGAAAATCTAAAATGTTTTGCACAACCGCACCACGAAAACCGTAAATCGATTGGTCATCATCGCCCACCACAGTGATATTTTGGTGGAGTGCTTTTTCGCCAAAAAGAAGTTTAACAAGCTCGTTTTGTGCCGTGTTGGTATCTTGAAATTCATCAACTAGGCAATACTGGAATTGCTTTTGATATTTTTTTAAAATGTCAGGGTTGTTGCGCAAGAGTTCGACTGCCTTAAATATCTGTCCGCCAAAATCAACTTGGTCGGATTCCTGCATCCATGTATCATAGTTGGCATAAATAGTTGCCAGTTCCAAATACTTTTTTGCTAATTTCTGCTCTTCATCACTTTTTGCGTGACTTGCGTATTTTTCACAAAAGTTGATGTACTCTTCGGGTGTAACTAACTCATCTTTTAAGCGACTGATATGCTCGACTATCGATGTAATAAATTTATTTGGTGTGTTGAGCGGGCGCATTTCATCTATTTGGAGCGAGAAAATTCTTTCACGCAAAAATACCGCTTGTTCGCTTTGGCTTAGCACGCCATAGTTTGGACTCAAACCGGCTTCCAGCGAGTGCTCGCGCAGAACCCTATCACCAAAAGCATGGAAGGTTGAAATCCATGTATCGACATAGCCGTATGGAACGAGTTTATCAACTCTTTGCTCCATCTCCCCTGCCGCCTTGTCGGTAAATGTCAGAGCGAGGATGGCGGAGGGTGCAACTTTTTTTTCATTGATAAGCCATGCGATGCGTCTTGTGACAACAGTCGTTTTACCGGTTCCCGCTCCGGCAATAACAAGTTGCGGTCCCGCCCCATGCGTCACCGCCTGTCTCTGCCCGTCATTCAACCCTTCCAATAATTTACTCATAAGATAATCTTACGTTTTTCTTCCTACCATCGTCAAATAATAATGGACCTGTAATCCTAACCAAAACTAGCCAACCTCGTAGGTTGGCTAGCCGGTTACAACTTATCTAACCAATTCTGTAACCCGTAGGTGCAAAAGAGATTGTTTTGTTCCTCCACGTAAACTGTCGCACGTGGCACGGCGCAATGACACACAGAAATTACATCAACAGTTATGAGTTATGAACTATGAGATATGAGTTATTTTATTGCTTCCTCGATTTTCTTTTTAAGGTCTTCCCCCGAGAGAGCGCCGGTTGATTGGGCTTTAACCTGTCCGTCTTTGAAAATCAAAATAGTCGGTACGCTCATAACATTAAACTTACCAGCCGAGCGTGTGCTTTTATCAACTTCAACCAAAACAACCTTCAATTTTTCTTTCATCTCTTCGGCAACTCTCTCGACAACCGGCTTGAACATCATACACGGACCGCACCATGACGCCCAAAAATCAACCAATACTGGTTTGTCACTCTCTAATACCTCCTTATCAAATGTCTCGTCTGTAGCTTCTACTGCGGCTTTAGGCATGGTACCTCTCCTTTCAAATTATTTTTTACCATATATTTTTTAGTGATGATTTCTGTTACGCCGAACATTGTGGCAGTATAGGCGATATCACCGAGCAATGTCCACTTTGCAAATGGCAGGGCCAAAATATAACACTCGATTAGTCCCGCAAAGTCTTTTGTATATAGCGGTGTTGTGAGCCACACGCCAAAGTTGGTAACGACATAAAAAACCACACTTCCCAGTACTGTCACTCCGGCAATTCTTGCAACGGATGGTTTTTTAGCGACTAGCAAGCCTAATAAAATATTTATGACAAATGCTCCATACACAAAAAATATCGTTGAGTGAAACCCGAGCAAAATGTCACTAATAAACATCGCGCCCAGTGGTACCAAAAACATTGCCCACCCCTTTAAATACCTGCCCGAATAAAGTGCGGTGGCGCCAACGGCGGTAAAGTTGGGCGGGTGTGGCAGAAAGCGGGAAAAAACCGCCAGAGCCAAGAGCCAAAAAGGCAACT
>CAZPNA010000078.1:0-3061 GCA_964588135.1 uncultured Candidatus Saccharibacteria bacterium
GTAGCCATAACCGCTGATGCCGCCTTGAAGTAACATCAATAACATATCTTTATTTACCACGTATAATAATGCCGCGGAGCTGGCGATGAGTAATATCGACAACCATTTCGTGTAGGGTCCGTAGGTTCTTCTAAGTAGGATGATTGATAAAATGACGGCTATTAGTGGAAACAGCAGTGTGATCTCCCCGAGAGGAATGAAATAACCTCCCAAAAACGCCTCGCTTGTGCCGAGCATTGTTGCGAGATTTATTTTTATAAAACCCATAATTGCGAATATTTCGACAATAACTAGTATGGCGATAGCTCCTGATGCAATTTTTGTGTAATATCCTTCTGTTCTTATAGCTTCATAAATTGCACTTGGTACAATACCCGCTATCAGCCAATACGGGTTTTTTGTCCAAAGGCCAAGGATTAATGTTGCAAGTGCAAATATACTTAAGATAATACAGATAGTATTTGCTGTTTTACTACTGCCAACTTTTTGATGCGAATTGTTATACATTTCCCTCCTTAAATCTATCGAAAATATACTTACTATAATCAATAGAAATTACTATATCATTTAACACCTGCAAATCTATTTTATCATATTTATGATATTTCGTTGCTTATTTGGCGACATATTTTTTCTTAACCAGCACTAGCCAACCTACGAGGTTGGTTAGTTTTGGTTAGGGATCGACACTTGTTGTGATGGATGTATTGTCGTAGAATGAAAATATGAAATTATATTTTGATATTGAGACTCTGCCGGCGGGTCCGGAGCAAGAGCCAGCGATAAAAGAGATGTACGCGAAATATCGCACATCGGCAATCGGGTCTGGCGCAAAATCCTACGATGATTTTTTGCGCTCGACATCGTTAGATGGGGCATTCGGACGGTTGCTCTGCATCGGTTATGCCATTGATGATAAACCGGGAAAAGTTCTTTATTTCGAAGACGAAAAAAAGATATTACAAGAATTTTGGCGTATTGCTGACAAATGTGATTTATTTATCGGACACAATGTTTTTGATTTTGACATCCCGTTTATTTTTCAGCGATCGATTGTGCTTGGTGTAAAACCCTTGCGAAGGATCCCACTACGCCGTTATACCAATGATATTGTTTTTGACACTTATCAAGAATGGACAATGTGGAGCAGAACCCATGCCAAAGGCAGTCTCGATAGATTGGCAAAAGCGTTTGGATATCCATCAAGCAAAACTGATATTGACGGCAGCCAAGTTTACGATTATTACAGAATGGGCAAGGTTAAAGAAATTACTGACTATTGCATACGCGATGTCGAATTGACCCGTAAAATTTACAAGAGATTGATTTTTGAAAAATAAAATATATCGTTCGAGGTGTAAACACCGAGAACTAACGACCAAAATAGTTCTCATCCGATTACAGATTCGAACAATAGAACGGGAATACAGTTCGAGAATGTAATCATTCGAGAACTATATCGAGATGGTGTCTAATTTGTGATAGTTCTCGCGAATACGCTCGAACAATACTAAAAAATGCAATTAGTTCAAAAAAGAAAAAAAGTCGATAACTCAACAAAAAGACTGCTACATTGGCTTGGAGTCGTACTTGGAGTACTTGTTTTAATTGTAGTTTGGTATATAGCTGGCTCTATTAACCTAACTGCTAAAGCTGATCATCCTACCACCAGCATCGAAACACAAATAAAATAAATAAATATAATCTTTACCAACTTTCACACCTCGTAGGTGTGAAGCGCGGTCAAGTGGTTTAGCTCATTATGTTGATATTGCATCTTATATAAGGTATAATCCTCTTGTAATGAATTTGGGCCGGTAGCTCAGTTGGTAGAGCACTTGCATGGCATGCAAGGGGTCCGGGGTTCGAATCCCCGTCGGTCCACCAACCTTCGCGTTTTGGATACAAAACGACTACGGTTGGCAGGCCAACTTATATCAATTAACAATAATTTTATAACAACAAGAAGGTTGTCGTCCGTAGTCCCGTAAACGGGCGAAGGAGGACTAGTTGTATTATGTATATGTATTAAATCTTTGCAATAATGATAAATATGTTGGATTTAGTGATAATTTAAAAACTAGGATCACAGATCATAAAAAAGGAAAGTGCTCAACCACGACAAAATATCGTCCCGTAGAATTAGATTGGTATTGTGCATTTAAGGATAGGAAAAAAGCACTTTCTTTTGAAAAATATTTAAAATCTGGTTCGGGTACTGAGTTTCGAAGAAGACACTTTTAATACAACTTTGTATATTAGAAAATATCTAACCACAAATTTAAGTGGTTTTTTTGTTGTCTTATTATGCATTAATTGTTAATCTCGTATCAAGGGGATGAACGTTGATAGAAAGGAAGGTGTCGGAAAATGCCGACGCTCGATGATCTTGCAAAAAGTATCAGTATGCATCGACTTCACGGCCATATTGATGAATTGGTAATAGTGGTTCGTAGGGAAAATGAGCATGGTGTTCAACATGCGTGTCCAAATAAATCTTATATGATTGAGGTCGGCGAATCGTACTGTATAGAACGAATGTCGCTTGGCATACTATCTGGAGAAGATATGGTTAGTGTCGGAAGTGGCGAATACTTTATCCCGGTAGAGAGTCACGCTGTTTGGACACGAACAGAAATTCGATATGTCAGCGGACCTATTCTTATTGATCGTATCTTGCAATATGGTTGTCTGGAAGATGCTGTACTTGAGGCGGCAGGTATGAAGATTAATCATCCGTGTTCTATTATTGCCGGCAACCAAAATGCAGTAGAAGCGTTCCAATGCGAGTATGATAGATATTCTACCCCTCATAGAAATTCGACAATCGAAGAGTTGTATATTCTTGCTACTTATGCCGGCGCTCGAGAGATATTGGACGGTGTGCTCTCGGAAATGTAGCACCATCGGTTAATTTCAACCCCATCATATTACTGCGGACGTTGTGGCGGAAAATCATCACAGCGTCCTTTTTTTATGGTAATAATTTGATAACATTAAGTCGATGAAAAAAATATTTGCAATTATTATCACACTAATTTTGTTACTGGTACCGTTTGCT
>CAZPNA010000079.1:0-3004 GCA_964588135.1 uncultured Candidatus Saccharibacteria bacterium
TGAAGATACATTAGCAAGTAACAATATTTTGTTACCTATGTACTCAGTCAGAACATCTAGTTGACTTTTGCTGGTTTATCAGGTATAATTCTATAAGTAACGGGGTGTGGCGCAGTTGGCTAGCGCGCCTGCTTTGGGAGCAGGAGGTCCCGAGTTCGAGTCTCGGCACCCCGACCACGCTAAGCGTGGTCGCGGCCAGCTCAGCTGGCCGACCATCAAACTAAGCTTGATCAAACAATGCTTTGTCACGGCCAGCTCGGATGGCCAACCTAAATAAAACTATTTTTGATAAATCGCCGGCAAGGCGATTTTTTTGTTATAATGTATGTATAAATAAAAAAGGAGGCTGTGTGGAAGAAGAAGAAAAAAAAGAAACAAATCCTTCACCAAGCACATCAACAGGTAGCACGACGGCGCCTGCAAAATCAGGTAGCAAGGCGTGGATTTGGATAGTAGTAGTTGTTATAGTAGTCGTTATTCTTGCATTTGTTGGTTATTATCTCTCTCGCAAGGCGAGTGAATATGCGGCAGAAACTTTACTTGAAAGTGCTGCTGGCGGAGAGGTTGATGTTAGTACGTCCGGTGATACCACTACGGTTACCACCGCTGATGGCACAAGTAGTGTCAGTGAAAGTACCCAGTGGCCAAGTGACATGCCAAGCATTGTTCCGAAGTTTACCTATGGCACAGTTGAGAGTTCGGCCAAGACAACCATTGATGGGTTGACTGGTTGGACGGTCAATCTCAAATCAGTTGAAGATGGGGCAGCTGATAATTATAAATCCGATTTAACTAATGCTGGTTGGACTGAAGACACATCAATGTCGTCGGAAGGTTCGGAGCTGATTATGATGACAAAAGATGGTTATTCAATAACGGTTGGTATTGAAACAAGTGATAAAACCGCCAGTCTTGTCGTTAGCCAAGAAGCCACCGAATAACAAGTTTATAATTAGCGCATAACGCATAACTAATGGCTCATAACTAAGTGATCTGTGTAACTAAAACAGGCGGGAGCGTACACGCTCCCGCCTGTTTGCGGACTATATATCATATTTTATTTAATCTTTTTCGTGCGGGATTGGGTGTGCCAAAGACGGGCGTAGAGACCATTCATTTTTAATAACTCCTCGTGGTTGCCACTTTCGGTAATCTTGCCGTCTTTGAGTACGTAAATGACATCGCTATCGGTGATTGTCGATAGTCGGTGAGCGATGGTTATTGTCGTGCGTCCTTTTGCCACTTTATCAAGAGTCTTAAGTATCGCGCCTTCGCTACGCGAATCCAGGCTACTGGTGGCTTCGTCAAAAACCAGAACTTTTGGGTTCTTAATTATCGCACGTGCAATTGCAATGCGTTGGCGCTGACCGCCGGATACCTTGACTCCACGCTCGCCTACTTTAGTATTGTAACCCTCCGGCAAACCTACAATGAAATCATGAATTTGAGCGGCATGAGCAGCTAACTCAACTTCTTTTCTGGTGGCACCGGGCTTTCCGAATTTAATATTATTTGCAATTGATTCATTAAACAATGCTGGCTCTTGCGGAACAATCGCCAATAGCTCGCGTCTAAAAGTTGATGATAATTGTTTGATATCAACTCCGTCGATTTTTATTTCACCTGAAGTTACATCGTATAATCTAAATAGCAGTTTCACGACCGTACTTTTACCAACACCGCTAGGCCCCACAAAAGCGACTTTTTGACCGGGTTTAATATCGATATTTAAATTATCAATAACCGGCTTTTTTGCATCGGCATATTTAAATTTAACATCACAAAATTCTACCCGTCCCGTTTTTTTCTTTGGAGCAACCGGGCTAGACGGCTCAATAATGGTTTCTTTTTGGCTAAGAATCTCACTCATGGATTCGAGGTCGGCAAAACTGTTTTTAAACTGGCCATAAACAAAACCCAATGTGGCAATAGGGATTGACAGTCTTATTAAATATGTAGAAACAAGAACTAGCCCGCCGGCGGTCATTAGTCCGCTATATGTCTGAACAATCGCCAAAATTAAAATAACTCCAAGTCCGGTTAACAATATCAATCCTTGTCCGCTGTAAACTGCTGCAAACATTCTGTTATTTTTTGTAAAATACTTGTACCAGATATTTTTTATTTTTTTAAATAAATTGAATTGCTGGGCGCTGGAATTAAAATATTTTACCGTATCAATATGGCTCACAGATTCAACTAAAATGCCAGTGGCCAAGTCGTCTTGTTCGTTACCAAGCAGGCGATATTTCTGTCTTTTTTCTGTTCCCCAGATGGTAAAAATCGTGTAAATAATTATTGTGATTATTGTGATAACGGCATATTGCCATGTAAATAACTTTAGCAAGACAATTGTGACAAATATCAGCTCAAAAACAGGTGGTAATAATTGAGAGACTGTAAAATCTAATACGAACGAAATGGCTCTGGTACCGCGAGCGACGGCGCGCGCCGCAGTGCCGGCGCGTTGGTCGGCGTGGTAGCTGACTGGTAATTTGAGTAACTTATCAAAAACAGCAGTTTCGATATCGCGCGTAACTCCCATAATAACCGGCGACATAATATAATCGCGAATAAATTGTGCAATGTTGGATGTGATTTGTAGGGCAAATCCAATAATTAAAAATGTGATGATGGTTCGAAAAGGCTCTTTCGCTCCCAGTCCGTCGATTATTTATTGTAAAAAAATCGGATCGAAGGAGTCGGCAACTTTCGCGCCAATTAGGAAAATAAACCCGAGAGTGATAAGCCACAAGTAGGGTTTGAAGAACTTCGCAAAATCAATTAACCGAAATTTATTCTTTTCCATAATGTGTCCATGAATTACCAGAATAACAGATTCATTGGCAAAAATCAAGCCGATTGTTTAATAAAAAATACCACCGTAGGAAGTGGTATTTATTCTTTTTTAGTAGGCATATCATTTCGGCGGTTCTGCACCCGTTCACCCTTTATTAAATATGATTTGGAGCGGGTGAGCGGATTTGAACCGCCGGCCTTCTCC
>CAZPNA010000080.1:0-2970 GCA_964588135.1 uncultured Candidatus Saccharibacteria bacterium
AAATTACAATTTACATCTCAAAATGAGAAAACAGATGCAGAATTCAGTAACAATAATAAGATCGATAAAGAAGAAAAGCCAAAACCTAAGAAGCAGTCGAAATTGATGGATAGGTTGGCGGATAGGGCGACGCGCTACAAAGGACGCAAAGACGTTACGGTTGAAATCAGAAGAAAAAGTTAATAACTATCTCAAACCTCAAAGTCCAAATCTCAAAATGGCAATGCAAAATTTAGAATTTTGAGATGTAATTTTGAGATTTGAGATTTGGATTTTGAGATTATATATAATGAACTATAAGCTGATAGTTGATATTTTTTTCCCTCGATTTTGTGTTGGTTGTGGGGCGGAAGGGTCGCTTTTATGCTCTCGCTGTTTAGATAAAATCGATAGCAAACGGAATGATACCGGTTGTCCTTTGTGTGGCGGCAAATCTGACTATCCGAAATTGTGTAATAGGTGTAGAAAGGATACAGATTTATCGGCGGTGATATCGCTAGGGGAGTTTAAAAAAGAATTGCGCGAGGCACTGCACGCTTTGAAGTATGAAGATGTTAAAGAGATATCAAAAGTTCTGGGTGATATGCTGGCGATGCGGTGCAAGGAGCTTGATATCAAGCCGGGAATTATCATCCCAATTCCGCTGGGGCGGGCGCGTGCGTGCGAGCGGGGATATAATCAGAGCGCGCTAATTGCTAAGCGATTGTCAAAAAATCTCGGCTGGCCGTACCTCGACGCGCTCGCGCGCACCCGCAAAACCAAACCGCAAACAAAACTAAATCGCGCCCAGAGAAAAGAAAATCTCAAAGACGCGTTTGTATCGAAATTTGATTTTAAAAAAAGTAAGCGCCCGGTTTACATCCTCGACGACGTCATTACCACCGGCGCCACATTGTCGTCAGCATCGCAGGCACTCAAAAAAGCCGGCGCTTGCCGCATTAGCGCCATCACCGTCGCGATTGATTAGGATTCTTTGGGTTTTATTGATCCAAGTTCTTCGCGGATAAAGCGCTCGATAGAGCCATCATCTAAATCGAATCTTTCGGATATCCACTCATGATGTTGCTGACCGCTTGATGCAAGCATATGAAAAAGTTGTGTTTTTCTGATATCTGGGTTTTCTTGTTCGATTTTTTTTACAAAGTTACTAATTGTTGTATGGGTTTTTAGTGCGTCATTTTTATATGCTTCTTTCCAAATCTCAAAAAGCTCTAAATGATCCTGTTTTGTGTCTTCTGGCAATGTATTAATGTATCCTTCAAAGCTAAAATCGGGCGATGATTCTTGTTCGGTTACTGGTTGATCGATAAGTGGTTCGTGCTCGAGGTTCATTGGACTCCTTACTAATATTTAAACGTATCAAAACTTGGCGGAGAGGGTGAGATTCGAACTCACGAGGATCTTGCGACCCTACCGCTTTTCGAGAGCGGCCTGTTCAACCACTCCAGCACCTCTCCATAACGATACTACTTTACTTCATATTACCAAATAAATAAAGGCTTTTTTCTTGGTTAGTGGTAAAATAGAAAAAGATGATGTTGGGTGTGAAATGTTAAAACCATAACTTAAAATGTAAAAGATGGATAATTATCGTTCGAGGTAATCCGAGAACTAATAACCGCTAAGATATCATCAACTCTAATAGTTCTCACGAGTACGTTCGAACAATAAATTTAACATAATCACATTTACTTCTAACATTTGACATATTACATTTAACATATAACTTATGCCACAAGATTTAGGTAAATTATTAAATGTGTTTTCCCGCGAAGACGAGGAGCGTCAAGCGGCGGATAAGGCCAAGAAATATGGTTTGCCTTATATTAATTTAGTCGGTTTTCCACTGGAGCCGAAAGCCTTGCAAGTTATCCCCGAGGAACTGGCAAAAAAATACAATGTTGTATCCTACCAGAAAACCAATAACCAAGTGCGAGTGGCATCACCGGCGCCGGAAAACCCCCAATTAGTGCCTTTTTTGCGACAGATGGCAACGACGACAAATTTGGATTTTGTACCGGCGGTTTGTTCGAAAACATCTTATATTTTTACCATCAAACAATTTGAATTTATTGAACCCGAACCACCAACGCTGGAAAAGCTGGAGATTAGCTCGAAGGAACTGGGTACGGCGGAAGGGGAGTTGTCGAGTCTTTCAAGCATTGCCGCGCAGATAAAAGGGGTTAGTACGTCGAAACTACTCGAGATGGTTTTTGGCGGCGCCATCAACATCGGCGCCAGTGATGTCCACATCGAGCCCGAAGAGAAAGAAACGAGAATTCGTTACAGAATTGATGGGATTCTCCACGACGTGGTTCGTCTTCCACCGGAAACCTCGCATCAAATAGCTAATCGCATCAAATATCTTGCCAAAATGCAATTGGATGTTCGCGGCAAAGCCCAGGATGGGCGTTTTGACATCAGAGTCGGCGAAAAACCGGTTGACGTTCGCGTGTCGGCAATTCCGGGAACTTGGGGCGAGGTTTTTGTGATGAGGTTACTCGACCAAAGTGGTAAGCATCTAACTTTGGATGAACTCGGATTTTCACCGAGTGTGCAAAAACTTATCGATGAGTCGCTGGCAAAACCTCATGGTGTGATACTTAATACCGGTCCAACTGGTTCAGGTAAAACGACGACGCTTTACGCCATGCTCCAGAAAATTAACAAGCCGGAAGTAAAAATCATCACCATTGAAGATCCTATCGAATATCGAATCCCGGGCATTGACCAGACTCAAGTAAAAAAGAAGGTTGGCTATACATTTGCTAATGCGCTAAAAAGCGTCTTGCGCCAAGACCCGGACATTATTATGGTTGGTGAGATACGGGACAAAGATACGGGTGAAACGGCGATGCAAGCGGCGCTGACGGGGCATTTAGTATTATCAACTCTGCACACGAACTCGGCGCCCTCGGCGATGCCAAGACTGCTGGATATGGGAATCGCGCCGTTCCTCTTGAGCGGTTC
>CAZPNA010000081.1:0-1811 GCA_964588135.1 uncultured Candidatus Saccharibacteria bacterium
AAATAATCTGGGAAAAGATTGAAAACTTCTTCTCCCTTATATGGCAAGCTATCAAATACATACCAACACTGATAATAAAACAGTTCACTGCATTTGAGCACGCTAAAACACTCGAAAATTACGCGAATTATTCACGCGAAAAAGGATACGGGGATCATTATCTTTCGAGTGAAACTTTCGCGAACTTTAGAGCGCTTTCGAGTGTAATAACTGGCTTTATCTACAACACCACCCCTCACGCTCTCGCCTCCTCCTTCGCTAAAGCTACGGACGACACGCAGATCTCATCAAATAACGATGTTCAAGGTCTCCATGTAGTTAGCGCCACTGGTGAATCAAACAAATACATTGGTAATGCTATCTACTGGCAGGGAGAAGGATCCTTCACCCTAACCCGTGATGGTACCACTCTAGCTAATACCACCACTAACAGCTACCTTGACCTTACCGCCCAAGAAAACACCGATTATACTTATTCAGCCAATAATATCACTGGAGAAAAAGAAACAGCTCTGCCCGGTGGTACTCCCCAAATAACACAAGTATCTATTACTGAAATAGCAGTTACTACCCAGAGTGCCAATATCGAAATCAGTTGGTTAACCGATGATGTGCCATCTACCTCAATAGTCAAATACGGAACAGTAAAAGGATCATACTCTCAAACAATAGAACAAGAAACATACAACGAAGACCATAGTGTGATAGTATCCGGTCTTGACCCAGAGCAAACATACTATTTCCAAGTCCAATCTACATCAACTGACAATATTACTTCTACTAGTGATGAAGTATCCTACACAGTACCTGAAGCCCAAAAAGCCAAATCAATATTTGTTATTATTTACGAAGCACTCGAGAATGCCTTTGGTGCCTTTGTCGCATGGTTGTATAGATAGGGAATAAGTAATAGCTAATAAGTAATAAGGAATAAATAATAAGGAATAGCGAAATTGGCACTCGAAAAAGAATCACACCACCCCGTCACAATGTGACTGCCCCTCCTCTGAAAGGAGGGGATAATTCTCCCCTGCCCGAGGGGAGATGGACTCGGGTATCAATGCCGAGTCCAGAGGGGTGGGAGAAAGCGCACTGCTGTATCACTTTCTAAACAATTCTTCGAGTTCGGTGTCTAAATCGGAAGAGGGGGCGATTAGTGCCTTAGTCTGGACTCGGTCGAAATCGCCATTACTCGGCACACACAGAATAACGGGCACATCGCCCTTATAATTATCAAGAATCTTTTTAACCTCTACTAGCAACTCCTTTTTTGCCCCTCTGGGTAGTTTGATGACATATTCTTTGAGTTTGGTGACTGGTGGTTGGTGATCGGTGGTTGGTGATCGGTGAGATTGCTTCGGAGTACCTCGCAATGACAGATCGAGTTTCGAGTCTAGCTTGATTGGGTCGTCATTTGTCAAATCAACCTCTTCAAAATTATCGCCACTACTGTTTTGAGATACATCATCCAAATTAACCTCACTGACTTTATCAACTAAAATTTTCACCGCATTATCTTTAGTGCTGATTTTGCCACGCGCCTCAATAATTTTATCGGTAACCCAAATGTCAATATTTTTTTCGAGAACTTTCGGAAAAATTATCAATTCAGTATGCCCGGTAGTGTCTTCCATGCCGATAAATGCCATCGACTGACCGGTTTTGGTCACTATCTTTTTGATGGTTGTGATAATACCGATAACAACCACTGCCTCGCCGTCTTTCTTGTCCGCTAGCGAGTTTATAACATCAGCATTGGTGGCGATGTATTCCGATAAGTTTTTAAGTGGATGTTCCGATAAATAAATTCC
>CAZPNA010000081.1:1821-2948 GCA_964588135.1 uncultured Candidatus Saccharibacteria bacterium
AATTTATTTTTCCCAACCAATTTTTACCTTATCAACCGCCGGCGGGGGGGCGGCGAGCTACATTTTTTCGTCGGCACCCGCCACGCCACTTCCGCCGCCGAAAAGCCCGATTTGGTCGGTTGGCGCCTTGGTTTTTTGGGAGGAAAATTTCAAAATCGAATCCATATTTTCAAGACACCGGTTACGTTCGATTAAAGAGTCCAGCGCGCCGCTTTTAGCCAGCGATTCCAGTGATTTTTTGTTAATCATCGAATTACCACCATTGCCCTCGATGGCGCTACAACGGCTAATAAAATCGGCAAAAGATTTATAGGTGCCGTTTTTTTTGCGTTCCCTAACTATGCCTTCGGCAACGCCGACTCCAACATTTTTGATGCCTGCCAGACCGAAACGAATAATTTGCGGCGCATCCTTAATATCTTTTATCGGCACCGGCACACCTTTTGCAACAGTGACACCAAAGTTGACAAAACTTTCATTTACATCGGGCGGTAAAACCTTAAGACCCATATTTTCCGCCTCTTCAATTTCAACGCCAAGCCGTTCATTATCATCCAAGTCACTAGTCATCAATGCCGCCATAAAAGCCGCCGGATAGTGAGCTTTAAGGTAGGCAGTCTGGTAGGCGATTAGGGCATAGCAAGCGGCGTGACTTTTGTTAAACCCGTAGGCGGCAAAATCTTCAAGCGCTTTGAATACTTTTTGCGCATCAATTTCGCTAACACCGTTTTTTTGAGCGCCGGCAATAAATTTAACTTTCATCTCCTCCATCAACTTAACTTTTTTCTTGCCCATGGCTTTGCGCAAGGTATCAGCCTCACCGCCGGTAAAGAGCGCCATATCTTTGGCAATTTGAATAACTTGTTCCTGATAAATCGGAAAACCGTAAGTCGGTTCAAGCGCTTTTTTTGTCAGTGGGTGAGGATAATTTATGACTTCCTTGCCGTGTTTTCGCTTAATAAAAGATTCGATAAATTGTAGAGGTCCCGGCCTGTAAAGTGAAACCATAGCGATGATATCTTCAAGTTCTGTCGGTTTTAAGTCTTTGATATAGCGCTTCATTCCGCTTGATTCCAATTGGAAAACGCCGGTTGTTTGCGCGCGACCGAGCAGAGCGAATGTTTTTT
>CAZPNA010000082.1:0-2867 GCA_964588135.1 uncultured Candidatus Saccharibacteria bacterium
TGATATCTTTGCTGAATTGGGCGCTGGCGCAGAGGGAAGATATCAAGAAGATCGTAATCACTGCAAATGCAGTAATTGCGCACTGCACGAGCTTCGGCATTTCCTCACTTCCCATCGCACATGTCAACGAGCTCGGAGCTACGCTCCGCTAGCCGTATTATAACAGGTATTAATCTAGACCGCCTACCTCTTCCGCACCTCGCAGGTGCGGAAAAAGGTATAAGAAAAGAGGATAGGAAGACCTATCCTCGTGAAAATTATCCGATGTATCTATTGTTGCGAAAAGGTTCTGCATTTCTACGCATTTCGGCCTCGGCTTCCCGCACTGCCTGGGCCGATTCTCTACGAATGTCGGCTAACATCTTTTCTGTTGCTTCTGGGTGGGCATTCTGCAAAGATGCACTTGCATACATCATATCTCGAAACGACTCGAGATTTCCACCGGCTTCTGTTTCCTCGAGAGTTTCATCAAAGATGTCATGGCTTTCAGCCATATCATCAGCTCCTTTCGGGAGAGGTGGATCTTTCTGATACTTGCGCGGTAGCTCAACGAATGAGTACTCAACGATACCATATACCTTTTTTCCCTTTTTTTCTTGCCAAAGCTTTACCAGATCCTATTCTCCTTCTGGTTTCGTCCGAGATTATTCCTGGTCTAGGTTGCTTAAGTCCTAGCCTATCTATCCATCTGGCGAACATATTTCGTAGACGATTGAGTAACGCTTTGAGGTTCACCGTCTACCATCACCTTCCTTGTCAACGTGCTAAACCAATTGTAGCAGAAAACCACGAAAGCTAGAAATAATTTTTAATTTATAATTTCAAATTTTTAAATAAATAGGGGTGCAGGTTTATAAAGTGGTGTCATCCTGAGAAAGCGTAACCGCGACCGAAGGATCTAAATTCTTCGCTTCGTCCCAGTGGGACTTCGCTCAGAATGACATAATACAGAAAGGGATTCCTGCTTTTGCAGGAGTGACAATAATTAATTTTCGGGAGTCATTTTCGGGACATTCGGATACAGTTCGGGTGCTTGGAATCTATTTCAAGAATGGGACGAGGACTTTTTCCCAAAAAACTGTGCCGATTTCATGGAGTGCCGGCCATGCAGCAGGAATCAATAGTATGAAAATAATTATCCAAGCGATGCTTTTTTGGACAAAACGGACAAAAAGAATAATCAGCAAAATAATTATTGCGACAGCAGCAATTAGCCGGATGTCTTCAGGTAGGACATCAAGCGAAGTACTGTAAGCGCTAAAAAACTGTTTTACAACTTCCATATAGCTCTATTATATCACGCTGGTGATTTTACTGCGCGTACGCTGGTATCTATTGATAATTTAGATTTCACGACGGCTGATCGCACAACCACTTTTTCAAACTCTATCCGCACAATGTTCGATTTGCTGATAATATGCCTCCGCCCCAACAGCGCGCGACAAAAAATTTTAGTTAGTGATTTTTTCTCCATATCAATCTCATAATCATACACGTTGCCAATGTTGTTTCCGTCAGTTGTAATCACTGGCAGACCGGTCAACGAGAAATTTTTATCGATAACTTCCTTAACTCTTATAACCTCATCAATTTCACATAAATCGTTTTTTGAATTGATAACAACTGCTCCACTTTCAACCTCGCGAATATCGGACCAACTTACAAAGCGTGGTTGCATATTTAAAATTCCGGTTTTGGCGATAATTCCCAGTAGCAACCCATCAACAGGGTTAATAATGATATCGCCAACTACTCAAACTTTTGCCCTATCCTCGAGACAACCCATTGGCAAACCCATAAGGGAAGAAAACATAAATCTCATACAATTATTCTAATTATTTTAATTAGTCTAATTATTCTAATGAAATCCCAAATGGCAGAAAATCCCAAAAAAATAATCCTAGTTTGACTGCAATTTGGTATTTGTTTTTTATTTAGAGTAATTAGAAATTAGAATAATTAGGTTAATTAGCACTTTCTTTTTTAAAGTGTCTCCATATCCACCAGGCGATTCCGGCGACAATCAAAATCAAAATAATATAATCAAATTTGCGCCAATAAACCTCCAAATGTTCCCAGTTTTCACCCAGTTTCAAGCCAACCCAAGCAAGAGCAATGCTCCAAATGTAAGAACCGACAAAAGTGTAAAGTAAAAATCTTGTTAAATTAACTCGAGCGATGCCTGCCGGGAAAGAAATAAATGTTCGTACAATCGGCAGAAGCCTCGAAAAAAACGCGACCGAATCTCCATATTTTTGGAGCCAGCGCTCACCTTTGTCTAAATCGTTTTTGCTGACAAAAATATATTTTCCATATTTTTCAACCAGAGGTCGGCCGCCCCATGCTCCCAACCACCACGAAAAAGCTGAACCGATAACACACCCTAAAGCTCCCGCTAACCCTACCAACCACAAATTGAGCTGCCCCGTATAAACTAAATAGCCAGAAAACGGCATAATCACTTCGCTTGGCAGGGGAATATTAGCCGATTCTATCGCCATCAGTCCAACCACACCGGTATAACCGGAGGTTGAAATAACGTTGATGATGAAGTTGCCAATCGCACTTAAAATTTCATGAATCATATTTTACTCATTTTCTTATCGTTCGAGGGCTAATGCCCGAGAACTATCGTGATTTCGATGCTACCACAACGTTGTTTAGTTCTCGTCGATTACTCCTCGAACAGTAATTTTTATTATATATTCTTCGACCTTGTGGAGAAGTTACCCAATATCAAAACCCAAATAATTTAAACACCGCGTAAACAATAATACCGTTTACGAGCGCTCCAGCGAAAACCTGCGCGACGGTGTGGCGCTTTCTGTAAACTCTCGCCCACATAACAATTGGAATTAAAAAAAGCA
>CAZPNA010000083.1:0-2805 GCA_964588135.1 uncultured Candidatus Saccharibacteria bacterium
AGTATGGGAGGAGACGGCATATTATAGAAGCTCAATCACTCCTATCTTCTCCGCTGTAAAAGCGGATCCAGTCGTTACGGGGTCAAACCTAAAATTTCAAGCAATTCTTCTTTTGATTTTTTGTGCCGCGTTACATAATTTTCTTTTTGAACAATCAATATATCACTCACAAGATCCAAAAGATTTTTCTTAGAAAGTTCACTGCTTTTCTTTTTAGAAAGAATCCGCGATGCCCTATAAAGAGCTTTCGCTTGATTATTTTTAAATCGGATATATGGCAACAAACTTTTAATTATTTCTCTTACTTGCTGGTATCCATTAATTCGAAGCTCACTAATATGGTCATTTCTTTTTGAGATATAACCAATACCAAGTTGGTTTCGAATCCAATGAAGTGGTTGTTCATGACGCGAATCTTGATAGAAGCAGATGGTGAGCATAAACCTATATTTTTGCCTACCATCTTTGCGCTTCTTGATTTGTATCATCAAACTCCCATCTCCATCAAGAAAACCTGCAATATATGCTTGAGATATTTTAGATCGACTTCCCACGGTATTGTCTTGTTACTTTTCTGGTCCTCAAGTTAATTGTACCACTTTTACCGGACCGATGGCAATTATGGCTATCAACGAACCAAAATAAAACAAGATTTCACCGTTATTAGCCGTGTTGGCATCATAGATTACTCTATGAAGTAGCAATTTCTTACTAGGGCCAACCCCCCTCAAGTATCAACGCCTGCAACAGATAGAGACCAACCTGTCTCACGCATGTTCACCGTGCCATAACTTTATTAAGTTTAGGCCGATTTTCACATATTACTATGTGCATTGGACTATACCTTCACCCGAATTCATTAAAGGAGCCCGCCCTAAATTTATTAAAGGGCTTGCCCTGAGTTTATTGAAGGGTGGCTGACGTGTAGTCTCTACGGGTTCAAAAATAATTTAAAAATTAAAATTCAAAATTATTAAGATTCCCTCGGTGTTACCTTTACAAATAAGATCTTATCCTAAGTTTGTCGAAGGATTCACCGATATTAGTCAGCTTGATACTTACAAATTACTTTGTAAGACCGCCGTGATTGTTGGAAATTTTTAATCTAACTTAAAAACGAAAATATTTTTTTGATAACATTAACCTCTGAGGATTTAGACTGTTCATACGCTAATTTTATTCGTATTTATTCGTATCATTAGCATGCATTTGTATATTAGTATCGCATTACTAATTAGCATATAAACGGTCTAAACCCAGCTCGCGTACCACTTTAATTGGCGAACAGCCAAACCCTTGGGAGCTTCTCCACCCCCGCGCTGTGGTGAGCCGACATCGAGGTGCCGAGCTACGTCGTCGCTATGGACGCTCAGACGTAACCAGCCTGTTATCCCCAGGGTAGCTTTTATCCGTTGTCTCCGGCCTTCCTATAAAGAGTCGCACATTAGTAAACTAACACGCAACATTGCCGTCGGGTCACTAAGTTCCGCTTTCGCGTCGGCGCAACTTGTCAGTCTTGCCGTCAAGCCAGCTTACGCCTTTACACGTCCAGCCCGATTTCCATCCGGGCTAAGCTGACCTTTAAACTCCTCCGTTACTCTTTAGGAGGATAACGCCCCATTAAAACTGCCCGCCAGCCACTGTCCCCTAACGTTTTTGCCGTCAAGGTTAGAATTTAAAACTCTGAAAATGGGTGTTTCATTGGCGCCTCCATGCCAACCGAAATCGGCACTTCAAAGGCTCCCCACTACGCTACGTATCAAAGCTCTAAAGCCAATAACAAGCTACAGTAAAGCTCCTGGGGTCTTTTCGTCTTGTTGCAGGTACCCCGCGTCTTCACGGGAATCGCATTTTCACCGGGCTCATCCTTGAGACAGTTCTCAGGTCGTTATGCCTTTCGTGCGCTTCGGAACTTACCCGAAAAGGAATTGCGCTCATGATTGTTACTCTACACTTTGTGATGTAGGAGCAAATATTTCTATTTGCTTCTTCATGTCGCCATGAAGATCGGACTATATCATCTGAGTACATAAATACTATGCACTACAGTTTGGCGTGTAGTCTCTGAGGATTCCCATCTTTTATGATAGGTTTCCTGCTGATTGACCGCTTCACCTCAAGGATTTTTACTGTTTTGTAAAATACAAAACGAGTACCTGAGGATACATTGCGGTTATTCCAGTCCCGCAAGCCTTCCCTTATCTCAAAATTTTATTTTTGAAATAACGTGGCTCACGGATTCCTGATTTGTTTTCTCCCAACAACATAATGTTGCGGGATTGCGATTTGTAACTGTTCGTTACACTCACAGACAAATCGGGAACATATAGCCAAATTTTACTAAGGCAATCAATTCACCTTAGAACGGTTATAGTTACCGCTGACATTGACGAGGGCTTCGGGCAGTGAGCAATCCACCTTGCGGCAGACCACCCCCACCGTTAACCTTCTCGCATCGGTCAGGCATCACCCCCTATACATCCTCTTACGAGTTAGCAGGGAGCTGTGTCTTTATTAAACAGTCACCCGAGAGACTTTCGCTGCGGCCCGCCTTATACATAGCGCGAAGAAATCCTAAAATTCAAACAACAAATCCTAAATAATATCTAATTTGCAAAATCCAAAATTTTTAAACTTTTGAATTTGATTCGTCAACTGGCGAATTTAAATTTATTTGTTATTTGATGCTTGGTGTTTAGAATTTCCTTGTGCTATGCACAAGGAAGGCAGACCTTATCCCGAAGTTACAGTCGCTTTTTTTCCGAGTTCCTTAATGAAGACTCAACCCTTCACCATATGCTTCTC
>CAZPNA010000084.1:0-2758 GCA_964588135.1 uncultured Candidatus Saccharibacteria bacterium
AGAGGTAATTTGCTTTTTGTTGAAAAGTTTTCACCCTTTTGATGGCTTAAAAATCGTTGTTTTAAGTTAGTTGTATATCCAACATACAACGATTTATCTTTCAGTGATTGTAAAACATATACATAATACATGGTACTTCCTGGTGACGTACCATACGGTACATCACTCACTTCCTATTCGGCTTATGGCTTCGACCATGGATGATATCGTGGCCTCAGCCATGCACCGAATGGTGCGTGGCTCCGCGGGTCGGACTCGAACCGACAACCTACTGGTTACACTTATCCTAATGTTTCCAAAAGGGGTGGACTATATCTTTGCCCTATCGATTCGACTTAGGCATCTCGGTATCTAGTCTCTACGGCGCCCCCGATATGAATCGAGGTTCCCACGGTATTGGCGTATCTATAGAAATAGATTTAGCTTTCACCGTTATCCCGAGATTATTCACCGCAAGATTTCTCTTGCGGGCTGCATACTCTACAGCCAGTTGCTCTACCATTGAGCTACCGCGGATTATTTATCAATGTACAGATAGATAATACCAGTTATCGAGTGCCTGTTCAACCCCATAGATAACCTAAGATTGGTATTCTGACATTCTTAAGAATGTTGGAATGTTGTTAGGTATTATGATAATATTCGAATCAAATGAATGAGAATGAAATTGTGAGGATGGAGAGGGTATTTAAGGGAGTTGCTAATCATTGGCGACTTAGGATTCTCGATTGCATCGACAAGCATAATGGAATTTCGGTTGATGAATTATCAGAAATCTTGAAATGTAATTACAAAACTCTATCAGAGCACATTCGACGCTTGAAAATCGCAGGGCTGATATATAAGAAGTACAAGGGGCGTCGAGTCGAACACACTCTGACTCCTTATGGAATAAAAATTATCAAGATAGCTAGGACATTCTCACATTCTTAAGAATGTGAGAATATAATAATTTATGGAAAATTGGCAGGGTGTTATTGTTGGGGCGATGGGGGTGTTGGCGGCGGTTTTTATAATTGGCGGGATTATCAAAATAGATAAATCCTATAAAAGATTTTGGCCGCTTAATATTATCGGAGGGTTTGTCTGGGGCGACGCTATCGTCTTTGGCACTTTTTGGCTTATAGCATCTATTCTGTCATTCTGCTTGCAAAATTGGTTCTTGTTTGAACTGATTTTCCTTTGTTTCTGGCTCATCCGCTCTGCCGGTGAAACGCTTTATTGGTTCTTGCAGCAGTTTTCTATAGCGAAGCGCGAACCACCGGAAAACATCTGGTTTTACAGATACATTAAAAGCGATGCAGTTTGGTTTACCTTTCAAATTTGGTGGCAATGTATTTGTGTGACATCACTGGTTCTTATCATTTTATTGCTAAGAGGTTGATCACCTTGAATTTAAGCCTGAATAAGGATAAAATAACCTCGTAATCCGAGGTCGTCCCTGCCTCTTCGGCAGGTCAGCTTTGGGCTGATAGTGGTAGCCAGCCTCATCGGCTGGTCCACCGAAGAGGTGGAGACGCAATAAACCCAAGCAAATATTATTATCAAGAATATAAAATTTATTGCCGGGTCGTCTAGTGGTAGGACGCAGGGTTCTGGCCCCTGTAACGTAGGTTCGAATCCTACCCCGGCAGCCAAACATTATGTATTACGTGTATGTCTTATTATGTCAGAAAAAGAAAATATATGTGGGCGTAACTAGCGATCTTAAACGACGCGTTAACGAACATTATCGTGGCAATACATATTCGACAAAACGCTTGGGTGTAGAGAAGTTGATCTATTATGAATCGTTTATCAATAAAAAAGATGCATATGCACAAGAAGCATTTTACAAAACTGGTTACGGCAGAGAGGTATTGAAAGGTAAGTTAGCAAATACACTTAAGGATATTCGGTAGCCAGCCTCATCGGCTGGTCCACCGAAGAGGTGGAGTTCGAGTCCTAATCCCGGAACCATGCACCATCTGGTACATGGCAAGCCACAATTTGATTTTTTTTGGTAAAATATAAATAATATAAAAAATTATACGAAAGGAAAAATATGGAAGGTACAGAGGTCGTTTGGACGGGCGGGATGGTTTTTGCCATGATATTGCTAGTTACTTGGTCGCTAATTTGGAAAGGTTGGGCACTGTGGCGCGCGGCGCGCAATACTCATAAGGCATGGTATATTATCATGCTGATATTAAATACCGCCGGTATTTTGGAAATTATCTACATTTTTGCGTTCTCGAACTACGGCAAAAATAAAAAAGTAGAAGCTGCCGAAAAAACAGAATAGTATGTAGCAACTAGTAAGTAACGCTTACTAGTTCGCAAAAAGCAATATGTAAAAAATGCATAATTCTTTTTTAAAAACAAAAATGTTTAAATTATTTTAGGACAAGAAAGGGATTCCTCCGCTCGCGTTTACACTTCGGTCGGAATAACAATCAAAAGGTATCGCTTGATTGTGGAAGTGGTAAGATTTGGGTGTGAAAAAAACAGAAAACAACATCGTTATCTACCAGAATAAAAAGGGCGCCATTGAGTTTAGGGGCGATTTTCAGCGTGAAACAATTTGGGCAACCCGAATGCAAATTGCCGAAGTTTTTGATGTTACGCCGCAAAACGTGACATTGCACTTAAAGCGTATCTATGACACTGGGGAACTGGACAAGAAGTCAACTAGTAAGGAATCCTTACTAGTTCAAACCGAAGGCGGAAGGAAGATTGAGCGTCGGGTAGATTATTACAACCTTGATGTGATGATTTC
>CAZPNA010000085.1:0-2721 GCA_964588135.1 uncultured Candidatus Saccharibacteria bacterium
TTGATTTATATCTGCTGGCGGGTGATACTGGAAGTGATGCAAATCAACAAACTAAAACTCAATAATTTTCGCAATTTCGAAAAATACACACTAAAGCCGGAGAAGGTTAATCTTCTTCTGGGTCCCAATGGTGTGGGTAAAACCAATTTGATAGAAGCGATTTATTTATTAAGTGTTTGCAGAAGTTATAGAACTAGAAGAGATCACGAGACAGTTCGATGGGGTGATGATTGTCGTTTTGAACTTGATTCGGGATCCCATGAGATCCTGAATCATATTCAGGATGACGAGACAAATATAGTAAATACGGCGAGGGTGGAGATGGAGGCGACATCAGATAAGGGTGACGATATCAATATTGCAGTGGCGCAAACAGGGGAAAAGAAAATTGCTTTAGTTAGTAATAAATCAGTTCCAGTGTCGATGCTGGTTGGAATTTTACCTACTGTGATATTTAACCCTGAAAGTATGGACCTGCCCGAAGCGCCACCAACCAAAAGAAGGCGCACACTGGATGTCCTTTTAGCTCAAATTGACCCTAAATATACCCAAACATTATTGCGATACAATCAAATAATAAAAGCTCGCAATAAACTGCTTGACGGCATATCAAAAGGGCGCAATAAGGAAAATGAGCTGGATTTTTGGGATAAGCAACTTATCGATTTAGGTACGAAGATTCTGACGGCCCGACTAGGTGTGGTTAAGGAGTTGAATAGTTTGGTTGGAAAAAGTTATGGGAAATTGTGCGATGGCAATCAAGATGATAATAATTATAGTTCTCTAGCGATTACGCAATCGAACAATAAACCATCAATAAGGAAATTATCGTTTGAATACCTGTCAACAATCGAAAATATTGATCGCTTCGAAGAGGAATTGGTGGCGGTGCGCGAGCAAGAGTTGCGTTACGGCAATACGGTTATTGGTCCCCACAGGGATGACTGGCAAATGAAGTTTAGTGGAGTTGATATCCGTATGTCGGCGAGTCGCGGCGAAACCAGAGCGGCCCTGCTGGCGCTTAAAATGGCGGAGATGGAGATTTTATACCATCATCGCAAAGAATTACCTATTCTCCTGCTTGATGATGTTTTTGCCGAACTGGATAAGCGCCACAGCGAATCCCTCTTGGGTTTTTTTGATGGCAACCAAACATTTATCACCGCTACCGATGCCGAGTATATCCCGAAATCCATAATGGAAAAGGCGAAAGTAATAAAATTGTAAATTAACCTAATTAGTCTAATTACTCTAATGAAATCCCAAAATATAAATCAAATCCCAAATAATACGGCTCGATTAATATCCTTTTAGTATTTTCTGTAGTTGGGGATTCCTTAGAATAATTAGTGCAATTAGAACAATTAGAATAATTTTTATGGATTCTATCAACAACTTATTGGTTGATTATCAAAAACGGCATGGGCTGGGCAATACGCTGTCGGCGGCGCGGATTGTTGAGGTTGCTAACTCTGTGTCGGATGGCAAGTATCGCGCTATCTCGTTTTGTGATGGGCGATTGAAAGTCGAAGTGCCGGTTGGACCGGCGTTGTTTTTTTTCAAAAAGGACCAAGAATCAATTATCGATAATATTAATAAAGCACTCGGCGATAACAAGATTGATAGGTTGGTGGTAAGAGGAAGATAATACTGTTCGAGGGTTACTACCCGAGAACTACTGCCGTATCTTATCGTTCGAGAGAGTCGTACTCGACGATTCGAGAACTGCAAACCAGAATAGTTCTCGCGATTACGCTCGAACAGTATCATTGGCTAGTCGCAATCAAGAAAAGCCCCGCGCCGGTGGGGATTGGCGCGGGGCTTGGGATCTATCGAGCTGGAATGGAGAAGGGAAAGATGTAAACGACGATCGCTGCTGTGACAGCCACCGCAACGATGACCAAGAAACAGCCGAAGTCGTCTCTTTCCTGTTGGGTTAGACTCTTGTAGAACTTTATCATACTGCGCGACTCCTTTCGTCACTTATCGATTGCGCTTACAACCCAAAGGTATGGGTCGCAACCGACGATGATCAATGGGAGGATGATGGCTAGCGCGAGTGCCACTACTATCATCGCAATGGGCATCTGTTTGGGGTTGGTTGCGATGATGACATCGTCCTTCGACTCGCGAGCAATCTGCTTTTGCACAAACAGATCGCATACGTATGTTGCTACCGCAACAAAGATAGTTGCGGCAGTCCAAAACCCTATTAGACCAGCGCTCATCAGACACCCCTCCTCTTGGACTTCCACAGGTGGAAGCGGATGATTGCCACCACGAAAGTGATGACGGCAGAAACCACCGCATAGATCAACCAACCGACAACACTGGTTTTAGCTCTTGCCATCCACTCCCTCCTTTTTTATTGTTCGAGGAGTAATCGACGAGAACTAAATAACCATCGGGCTTGCAGATGGCATTAGTTCTCAAATGATTACATTCTCGAACAGTATTTACAGATGTCAAAGAACGACATCCCAATGTATCATAAGAATATCAGAAAAACAAGAGAAACGCCTGAATAGTAGAAGGTATAAAGTATAAGGTAGAAAGTTAAACTCGTCTCCCCTCCTTTACGAGGAGGGGTTAGGGGTGGTGCTATCCCACCTTCTACCTTCTACTTGTTACTGATGAATTCCAGGTATTCCTTAAATTCATCTCTAGTGTCTTCGCGTTTAAGTCCGGCGTCAACCGTAGCTTTTAGAAATCCGATTTTAG
>CAZPNA010000086.1:0-2678 GCA_964588135.1 uncultured Candidatus Saccharibacteria bacterium
GATGGTATCGTCGCCGACTACGCGGCGCAGTCAGCGGTTGAGTGGGGGTTGGCGGCGGCGCGCGAGGATTCGAGTCTTGGCGATGAGAGTGACCAAACTAGTTCGCCAATAAAAGAAGGGAAATTGGAAATAAATTCGCAAATATCGAATAATTTGCGCGCTACAAAATTCGAAACCTATATTTGGAGTGACAGCTCTGGCGATGCTGACCTAATTATCGGGAATAACGACTCGAGAACTCTGGAGATTCAAGGAGCCGGAGATATTGTGTGGCAATTAATTGGTATCGAACAAACAGCGGGCGATAACTGTCCCGCCACAGATTCACTGCATATCTATTTGAATATCACCGATGATAGCGGTAAGACATCAATATTAAACAGATATTCAAACAATAGTGGCGTGTGGCCCGAGTCATCCATCGATAATAGTTTTTATGAGTCAAAGTCAATTTCCACTTTAACGGTACGTCCGTTAATATTAACTGGGGTGATGCCATCTTTCACCAATATTGAAGAAGCCAATTTAAAGTTTGTGGCCGATGATTGTGAATATAAAACTTTGTGGAATATCAATGCTCCAACCGCCACTATCAACACGGCCAAAAAAACTATCCGCGGCATCGGTCTTTATGGTGACGTCCAAAAATCCCTCGAAACCAATTATTAGTATCTTGGGGCGGTCAAGGTAATCCTTGACGGGGAGGTGAAGAGCTTTTATTAATTCCTCATTCTAAATTATAAATTATAGTTATATTGCACCCAACCATATTAATCGATATAATATTCTTGTGGAAACAGAAATAAAAGTATATTCCGATGGTGGGGCACGGGGGAACCCGGGACCTGCCGCGGTTGGAGTAGTCGCATATAAGGGAAGCGAAGAGCTTTTCCGAATTTCTAAATGTATCGGTAACGCAACAAATAATATTGCCGAATACACTGCACTTGTCAGCGCCATAGAAAAGTTAATTGATACGCATTGCACTGATCACGTGGTTCTTTTTCACCTCGACAGTGAGTTGGTGGTCAAACAACTCAATGGAGAGTATAAAGTAAAGGATCTAAATCTAAAGATACTATACGAGCGTGTATTAACTAAAGTTGGTAAAATCAGCTGTGTTAAATTTGTACATGTCAGACGTGAGCAAAATAAAATCGCTGATATGCTTGTCAACAAAGCGCTTGACAGAGATCGGAGATAAATATGGAAATAAACAAAAGAATATTGGATGCCAAAACACCTGCTGACTTGCCAGATTTAGAAAAAGAAGTAATTAAATTTTGGGACGAAAACAAAATATTTGAAAAGTCTCTTGCCGATTCTAAGGGCAAGAAAAAATTTACTTTTTATGACGGACCGCCGTTTGCCAATGGCTTGCCACACTATGGACATGTTCTGGCGATGAGCATCAAGGACCTTATTGTTCGCTATAAAACAATGCAGGGTTTTTATGTGCCACGGCGTAATGGCTGGGATTGTCACGGTCTGCCGGTAGAATACCAAATAGAAAAAGAAATTGGCATTTCCGGAAAACCGGAAATCGAAAAATATGGTATTGACAAATTCAATGCCAAAGCGCGCGAATCGGTTTTTAAATATGTTGGCGTATGGACAGATGTCATTAAACGAATCGGCCGCTGGGTGGATTTCGATAACACTTATGCCACGCTCGAACCGAAATACATTGAATCAGTATGGTGGGTGTTTAAACAACTCTGGGATAAAGGTTTAGTATATAAGGATTATACATCACAGCCATATTGTACTCGTTGCGGTACATCGTTATCTAACTTTGAAACCAACCAAGGGTACAAAGATAACATTAAAGATCCGTCGGTCTTTATCAAATTCCGCAGTAAAGAATCTGATAATGAATATTTTATGGCATGGACGACAACACCGTGGACGCTTCCGGCAAATCTGGCGCTGGCGGTTGGTGAAGATGTCGAGTATGGACTGTATAAAATTGATAATGAAAATATATGGGTAGCGACATCATTAGCATCAAAAATATTTGAGGGAGATGCTAAACCGATTAAGATAGTTCACGGTCGTGAATTAATTGGAATGTCATACGAACCGTTGTACGAACAAAGTAACCATCAACTTAATAAAACAGAAGGCGCAGAAAATGCCTACAAAATATATGGCGCCGATTTTGTAACGCTTGAAGATGGCACGGGAATTGTTCACGTTGCGCCCGCCTATGGCGAAGATGATATGGCGCTGGGCAAGAAAAACAATTTGCCGGTAATTTTCAGCTGCGACCATTCTGGCAAAATGATTACTAAAATTGCAGAAGGCAAATATATCAAAGATGCTGATGGCGATATAATTAGCGACCTCAAAGCCAGAAACTTATTGTATAAATCAGGCACAGTTCGTCACACTTATCCATTTTGCTGGCGCTGTGATTCGCCACTAATTTATATCGCGACAAGTTCATGGTTTGTAAAAGTATCACAAATCAAAGATCGGCTGGTCGAACTAAATGAAAAAATAAAATGGCAGCCGGGTTATTTGAAAGATGGTCGTTTTGGCAAGTGGCTTGAAGGAGCAAGAGACTGGAACATTGCCCGCCAGCGTTTTTGGGGCGCACCGATTCCAATTTGGCAATGCGATAAATGCGAAAATAAAAAAGTAATTTCATCAATCGAAGAGTTGAATCAAATGAG
>CAZPNA010000087.1:0-2598 GCA_964588135.1 uncultured Candidatus Saccharibacteria bacterium
TCTTTCCCAGCACGAATATCTTCCACGACCTTTCCGTTGTTTTTGATAACATCATCAACCGCTTTATTGATGACATCTACATCTGACACCTGCCTATACCCGCCCGTTTTTATTACATCATCTACACTTGCATTCTTTCGCAGACCTTCTTCGATAATCAATCTAATTGATTGGGCGCCAACTTCCCCTTTCATTATTGCCCCCGCCAAATCGATAATAAAATCGGTATCTAATTGTCTAGATTTCTCAAAGTTAATAACAATATCAACTGCTTTTTTCGCCAAAATCGGGTCGCTTGTTTGGTTTTTTATTTTATCAAATTGACGCAATAACTTATCGTCTTTAGTTAATAAATCAATATCGTTTTGCTTAAGTCCGATTTCTTTAGCAATGTTAATTTTTTCTTCGATTGATTCTGGCAACTGGGTATTGAATTCTTGTTCAATGTTTACAAGCGGTGGGATATCGGGCTCCGGGAAATATCTGTAATCTGGCGCTAACTCTTTGGTTCTTTGCGGTAATGTTTTACCGCGCTTATCATCCCAACCGCGAGTTTCCTTAACTACTTTTTCGCCACTTGATAATAATTCCGATTGTCTAGATATTTCATATTTTAGCGCTCGTTCTATCATCAAAAACGAATTGAGATTTTTTATTTCCACCGGAGTCCCAAGTTTTATCGCCGTCATTCCGACCGTAGCGGAGGAATCCCTTTCCCCGTTTTGATCTTTATCGATTTGCGGCGAAACCACTCCATTATTTTGATTTTTTCTATTTGATATTTGATTTTTTGTGATGCTTATATTTGCGTCACAACGTAGGTGCCCTTTTTCCATATTGGCGTTAGAAATTCCAAGGTAGCGGACGATCAGTCTTAGCCTTTGAACAAATTTCTTTGCTTGCTGCGGACTCGTAATTTCCGGTTTTGTAACAACTTCAAGTAGTGGCGTGCCAGCGCGATTGAGATCGACTAGCGAATAATCGCCGCTTGATAAGTGAGTTAGCTTACCAGCGTCTTCCTCCATATGGATTCGCTCTAAGTGGATATCGGTACCATCAATATTGATTTTTCCGCCTTTGATAATCGGCTGGTCATATTGTGAAATTTGATAACCCCTTGGTAGGTCAGGATAAAAATAATGCTTTCGATCAAATTTTGTAAACTTAGATATTTTTCCACCTAAATATTTGCCCAAAAGGATTGCCCATTCCACGGCTTGACGATTGGGCACGGGCAATACGCCTGGCATTCCCATACACACTGGGCAAACTACAGTGTTTGGCGCCTTATCTTCGGCGTCATTATCACAACTACAAAACATCTTACTTTTTGTTTTAAGCTGCACATGAATTTCCAAACCGATTGTTACTTTTAATCCGCTCATAATACCTTTAAACCCCTCAATGCTTTTTCAAAATTACTTACCGCGTAGCGCGCTTGAGGATGCAGTAATTCATGGTCATCTTCATGAGCAATTCGGTTTCTCTCCTTGTGTGCATCCCACGCCGCTTGATAACTTTCACGACCATTAAATAACTTCTCTGAATTTTTTAGTCTTTCGCCCAATGTCTCTCCACGAGCTCCACGTTCACGCAATGCGTAGTCGAGTAATTTATCGGCTTCCATAATTGCGCTTTGAAAATTACTCTCACCCGCCTGCTTCATTTTATCGTTGACATTTGCCCAACGTGTTCTTATATACTCATAATCGATATTGCTTCTTCTGCCACTTCGCGATGATGAGCCAGAAAATAAGTTTTTAAAAAATCGTCCAATACCCCAAACTATTTTTGATTCTGTTGATTCTCTTGTCATGATAATATCTCCTCAACCTTCTCGGCGAAATTCAAAACTTCTTCATCAGCATTTTTATTACCGGTTATCTGCAACCCTACCGGCAAATCATCTGTTTTAAGCGGAATCGATATCGATGGCAGACCCGCAATATTTGCCGGCACTGTGTAAACATCGCTTAGATACATTTGCATTGGGTCGGCGGATTTTTCACCCAATTTGAAAGCAGTAGACGGAGTGGTTGGGCCAATAATCATATCAACCTTTTCGAATGTATTTTTGAAGTCATTGATAATTGCCTCTTTTGCAGCTTGCGCTTTCTTATAGTATTTATCGATATAGCCAGCTGATGATGCATAAGCTCCCAAGATGATTCTTCTTTTCGCTTCGGCACCAAGATATTTTGAGCGGGTTTTAAAATACACATCAAGCAAATTTTTTACATCGCCATCGCGCAAGACCGACGCTCCATATTTTATGCCGTCAAAACGTGCCAAGTTGCTTGACAGCTCTATTGGCATAATTATGTAATAAACCGCTAAAGAATTATCAATTGATGGCATTTCGATATCAACCACCTCATGCCCAGCTGATTTTATTTTTTCTATAGCTTGATTGATATTAATCTTTACAACTTCATCAACACTATCATTTTCGATTTGACTCCGCATCACCCCTACACGCATTTTGTCGTTTTCTGTTTTCCGTTCTCTGTTCTCTGTTCTCTGTTCTCCGATACTCGTTGCATCTTTCTCGTCACGACCTTTGATAGCGTTAAATACGATTTTAGCGTCAGCAACTGT
>CAZPNA010000088.1:0-2580 GCA_964588135.1 uncultured Candidatus Saccharibacteria bacterium
TTCAGGTTTACACGCCACAAAGGAACCGCCCTCCGAAAGAACGTCAATCAATTACCCGCAAAGTGACTATCGGTGGACATAAATTATACTTGACGGTAGGGTTATACCCCGATGGCAAGCCGGCGGAGATATTCATTAATATGGCGCAAGAGGGAAGTTTTGCTTCCGGCATGGCTGATGCTTTCGCCAAGGTCTCATCGATTGGCTTGCAATATGGTGTACCGATAGAAACCATAATCAAACAGCTGGAGCATATGCGTTTTGACCCCCATGGGTTCACCGGAGATTCCGACATTCCATTTGCAACCAGCGTTGCCGACTTTACTGCCCAATGGTTGCGTAAAACGTTCATTGAAGGAGGGAGTGATGGCGCGGCGAAGATTCGTCTGCCACTTGAAGATAACGAAGAAGATGATGGTAAAAATGGCGAGGTAAAACACGAAAATGACGAAAAGCAAACGACGATGTTTGCAAGCAGTGGCGCAAACCAAATGAACGTGGCTGACCTGGCCGCTTCAGCCGCTCTTGGCGATTCCGGTCCACCTTGCCCAGAATGCGGCGCGGTTATGACTCCTAATGGCCGATGTCACAAATGCCCGAACTGCGGAGCCACCAGTGGCTGTAGTTAACAGCCACTGGATAACTCCTTCTGGTGTGTCATTCTGAGGGCGTGTAATCACAACTGAAGAATCTGACAGTAATCTGTCATCCCGATTGAGTGTACTCACGAATAGAGGGATCCCTTGCATCAGATCCTTCGCTACGTCCCAGTGGGACTCCACTCAGGATGACGAAGAGGCGAGAGATGACAAATACAACCAAATCAACGATAATATCACTATGAAATACAAAATTATAATCAAGCGGAATCTGTGTCAGTCAGCGGCGACATGTGTCGCTGTGGCGCCCGATATCTATAAACTTGATGATGAATTTAAGGCAGATATCAAAAATAGTCGTCATATTTATCACACCGTCAAGAACGATGATTGGACGTATGAAGTCGAGGCGGATGATAAAAAATTAAAAGAAATAATTGCCGGTGCCAAGGCTTGCCCCTATAAAGCTATTGAGATTTATAATGAAAAAGGGAAAAGAATCCACTGATAGCCAGAGGTCAGTTGTTACTAGCCGGAGGAGAACGAAAAACATAAATACATAAAGACGGAAAAACAGAAAAGTAAGAAACTAGAAATTAAAAATGTAGAATGAATAATAAGGTTGTCATTGCGAGCCCCAGTGGGACGAAGCAATCTAGACAATTAGATTTCTTCGTCCGCGAGTACACTCCCTCGCAATGACAAAAAAACAGATAAGAATCCTATGGCCAACCCTGAATGCAAACCATCGACTAAGCCGCTGACGATTTATTATTATGGTGATGGGAAGGGCAAGACAACGGCGGCATTAGGCACCGCTTTGCGCGCCACGGGACATGGTTGGAAGGTGCTTGTCTTGCAAGCACTTAAAGGCAGTTGGCCCTCCGGCGAGCGAGTGGCAATACCAAAATATATCAACAGATCGATAACTATTAAAACAGTTGGCAAGGGCTTTGTGGGTATTGTTGATGATAAACTCCCGCGACGCGAACATAAGAAAGCAGCGAAAGATGCCATCACACTGGCAAAAAAAATGATCGCGTCTAAAAAGTGGGATCTCGTTATTCTTGATGAATATGGCGACTTACCGATCTTAAAGCTGATATCAACTGCAGACTTGATTGGCGCTATCGGTAGCCATCGCAAGAAGACAGATGTGATAATTACCGGGCATAAACCAATAAAAGGATTAATCAACTCTTGCGATTTAGTCACACAAATGAAAAGCGTGAAACATCCTTTCAAAAGCGGTATAATGGCAAGGAAGGGAATAGATTTTTAAATGTAAAAAATAACTTACACTCTAAAACACTCGAAAGTTACGCTAAAGTTTCGCGCGAAAGAAGGATTAATTTAGAGTGAATATTTCGAGACACTTTTGCGTGTTTTCGCGTGTTAGCTTGATACAATATAAATCACTAATCTATATCTAACGTCTAATCATTAATCGCTAAATTTTAACAATAATGAGGAATGAAAAATAAAATCATTACATCGTTGTCGGTACTTATGGTGTGCTTAGTGCTTGCTGGTTGTTCGAGTAGCAGTACTAGCAGTACCAATAGTACGACCGAAGAGGGTGAAGATTATTTTCCGGGAATTTCCAGGGAAGAACTTGTTGAGCCGAAGGTTACATCGTCGGCCGGATCATCATCAACATCTTCTCCGTCAAAAAGTACCGTTACGACTAATTTGAAGGTTGGCTCGACCACCCAAATTAAAGCGGCGCGTTATTCGTTGGAAGGGGTAATTAAAGTATTATCAACAAGCTCGGTATCGCTTGATAACTTTTCTTACGATGGGACATGCACCGGGTTTAACCTATACCTGACGCGGTCAAATAGTTCGAGCACGGTTCTTGTTCCGTTCGACCTTGCCAACACCAGCTACAGCGACGAAACCATCACAATTAATTTTCCCTCCGGTGTAACAATCAACAATGTTGATTCCGTCGCTATGACTTGCTCCGATAAAGATGACC
>CAZPNA010000089.1:0-2569 GCA_964588135.1 uncultured Candidatus Saccharibacteria bacterium
AATGACAATTCATAAATGTAAATTTATTAATTGCCTTTGTTGGGGTTGATTTTTTTTATCAATCTGTTACTATTAAATAAGTTAAGTCAAACTTTAAATCAAAAAAATCAAAAATGTCAGAAATTATTGCAAAAATTGATGCTCAAGGAATGCGCAAAAAAATCCCCGATATTCGTACCGGTGATAGAGTTCGTGTACACCAAAAAGTTCGTGAAGGCAAAAAAGAACGCATCCAGGTTTTTGAGGGTGTTATTATTAAAATAGCCGGCGGTCGAGGTATCAACGGTTCTTATACAGTTCGCCGAATTGCCAGTGGTGTTGGTGTTGAAAAATCATTTCCGTTTCACTTACCAAGCATTGTTAAGGTTGAAAAGGTAAAATCGGCAAAAGTTCGACAATCTCGCATCTATTATGTCCGTGGTAAAATCGGAAAAGCGGCTCGTAGAATGAAGGGCGAAAAGGAATCTGCTAGCGTTTGGGAGGATGTTGTTGCCGAAGAAGCGCCAATAACCGAGGAACGTTCTCAAGCTGAAATTGACGCCGAACGCGCTGCGGAAAACGCCGAAGAAAAAGCGGAAGAGGCCGATGAAAAAGCTCCTGAAAAAAGTGAAGCTGATCAATTACTTGAAAAAACAGAAGAAGTTGCCGAAGAGGCGAAAAAAGATAATGCTGAAAAAGAAAAAAAGCAGGTAAAACAGCCAACTGGCAAGGATGCGGGCAAACCCCAAGCTGAATAATCACCCCACCTTAATCCTCCCCTTAGTAAGGGGAGGCGACGGAGGGGTATGTTTCTAACGTCTAACTCTTAACCCCTAACTTATTATCATGTCCTATGAGCGCAAAAAATTAGGCAGCCGTGGCGAAAAAAAGGCTGCTAATTTTTTGCGCAAAAAGAACTATCATATTCTTGGTATGAATGTAAAAACCAGAATCGGAGAAATTGATATTTTAGCGCAAGAAGAAGATACGGTCATCATCGTGGAAGTGAAAACAAAAACCGATTCACATCAAGGCGCACCGGAAGAAATGGTCGATTGGAAAAAGCAGCGTAAATTGATACGATTAGCTAAGGAGGTTTATCAAAGGTTTCCTAACCACGATATCCGCATCGATGTCGTGGCTATCGAAGGAGATGAAATAAGGCATCATGTGAATGCAGTCATCGAATAAGCACCAATCACCAAATCACAAATGACAAACAAAATTCAATATTTAATGTTTTAATATTTAAACTTTGGGATTTGGATATTGTTTGATATTTGTTATTTGAGATTTGATATTTACTAGTGAAGGGACCCCTCCAGCAAGGTCGGGATGACAATCGGAGGATAGTATTATGAATAATAAAGTTATTATTACTCGAATAGCGCCATCGCCAACAGGGAAATTCCATGTTGGTACTGCGCGGACAGCGCTTTTTAACTATCTTTTTGCCCGTAAAAATGGTGGTAAGTTTTTACTTAGAATCGAAGACACCGACAGAGCGCGATCAAGCGAGGAGCACATCACTGATATAAAAGAAGCGCTTGATTGGCTGGAGCTTGATTGGGATAACCGTAACACAGAGCACTATCAAAGTAGAAGACTTGATGAATATAAAAAAGTTGCGCAGAAATTAATCGATGATGGGTATGCGGAGGAGAGGGAAGGAGCGGTTTATTTCAAAACTCATAACTCAAAACTCATAACTCAAAAAGAGAATTCACCCCACCCAGACCTCCCCTTAGTAAGGGGAGGAGCGGAGGGGTCGCAGTCTATTGAGTTTACCGATCTGATTCATGGTAAAGTATCGACTAAGCTCGAAAATATTGAAGACTTCGTTATCCTAAAATCCGACGATTGGCCCACGTTTCACCTCGCAGTAGTTGTCGATGACCATGATATGAATATCACTCACGTAATTCGTGGTGATGATCACCTTTCGAACACGCCCAAGCACATTCTCCTCTATCGCGCTCTTGGTTGGGACATCCCTGAATTTGGTCATCTGCCACTTATTTTAAATAAAGATAGAACAAAAATGAGCAAGCGCAAGGACCCGGTGAGCGTGACCGACGATTTTAAAAACAAAGGTTATCTTTCCGATGCAATGGTAAATTTCTTGGCGCTCCTTGGCTGGAATCCAAAAACTGACGAAGAGTTTTTCTCGCTGGTCGAACTTGTTGAAAAGTTCGAAATAAAAAATGTTCAAAAAAGCAATGCGGTTTTCGATGGAGAAAAACTAAATCATTTTAATGCACGTTATTTGCGCAAAATGCCGGCTAAAGAATTGGTTGAAATAGCCAAACCGCTTTGGAAAGAACAATACGATTTATCTAAAATATCAAACGAATATCTGGAAAGAGTGGCGGCGGTTGTTGTTGAAAGAGCGCAAACAACTCTGGATCTTGCGCAAAATATCGATTATTTTTTGGTTCCACCAAAACTAGTTTTTGATGATTTAGTTTTTAAAAAATCAACTCAAGAATCAACTCTTTATGGAATCACGACTGCCGGTGATATGCTAAAAAATCAGTCACTTGGCTCTTGGACACAAAAGGATTTGAAATTATTACTTGAAAAAATTGTT
>CAZPNA010000090.1:0-2539 GCA_964588135.1 uncultured Candidatus Saccharibacteria bacterium
ATTTAGAGATTTTGATTTCTACAAAGAGACAGTCCGAGTAACGATTTGGCAAAAGTAAAGTTCAGAGCTGGTATGAGCTGAAGATTATATTGGCTTATTCACAACAAGAAATGGTAAAGCTAGCCATATTTCGCTGGAAGGTGTGTCATACTATCCCAATGACCCTGCTTGGATTCTGGATAAATTTGAGATCATTATCGACGACAATAACAATATCACTGGTAGCTACTACAACAAAAAGACAGATGAAAGAAGTGGATCCGTTACCGGATGCCTGATGGAAGACGACTAATCTTATCGCATTCATACACAAAAGCCCCGATTTCTGGGGCTTTTTGATTTGGCGTTGATTTTTAGAGATAATTATGATATAGTTATTCGAACAGTTGAACATTAACAAAGCATCATTTTCATATGGATGGGCCCGAATTGGCTTCGACGGGAAGATCCGGTGAAGTTGGCTGCGAGCCGAGCAGGTCACGCCTATCTCGCTAAACTAGCGCGACAACCCTAAGTGCAAAAAACTTAGTTAGCAAAGTAAAAACTGCTTTTGCAGGATTTAATTTTGCGCCAGCTCTTGCTTAATTAAGCTAGGAGCCGTCCTGACACTTTGCGTCCGACAAGGTGTTATGGACGATATATTTCGGACTCGGCTATGTAAGATAGTTCTAGTAGCATAGTTTAGTACAAACCAGAGCATAATTTACGCTCGTCGATTGTCTTCTTTGCCTCTTTTCGGACAGGGGTTCAACTCCCCTCGGGTCCACCAATTAAAAAATACTGCTACTGGCAGTGTTTTTTAATTGATAAATTGATGATGGAGTTGAACCCCTAAATGATAAGCAGTATAGATCTCAAGGATGGCTGAAATTTAATCTTGGTAGTAGAAAAGTCAATAACATAAATTTTATGATAGAGACGGCGCTTGCGCCTTCGAATCCCCGTCGGTCCACCACGTATATTCGGGTTTTGACTACAAAACTCGATAACGTGGCGTGGCCAACCTTTGCGTTTTGGGTACAAAACGGCTACGGTTGGCAGGCCAACACTCCTAACCACCATTCACACCTCGTAGGTGTGATTTTTGAGGTGTGATAGGGTTAATGGCGTCTGGGGTTTTCTTTTGTAGGAAATAGATACCGACGGCAGATAGCATTATCAATATTACGCTGGCGATTTGGGCGAGCGATAATCCCCAAAAATAATGGACTTCGTTGTAGCGCCAGAACTCGACAATAAAGCGAACAATTGAATAAAGACCGACAAATAAAAGGAAGATGATGCCGGGTTTCGGGTGTTTATTTTTTGACACCCACAACAAAATAGCAAGAACTAATAAATCTAAAATCATTTCATACAAAAACACCGGATGAAAAAAATTTATATTGATAAATTCTACCGGGCGATATGTCGATGGCACATACATTTTCCATAATACACTTGTCGGCACTCCGACCAATTCATGGTTATAGAAATTCCCGAGCCGTCCCAGCGCCATTGAAAATATTACTGCCGGCGCGAATACGTCGAGTAATTTTAAAATATTAATTTTATTTTTCTTTGCCCATACAGCGATAATAATTACACCAAAAAGTAATGCCCCATGAATCGACATTCCACCATTCCAGACCGCCAATATTTGAACCGGATTGGTAAAATAATATTGGGTGTTTTGCAGGACATAAACCAGACGCGCGCCGATAATTCCAAAGACGATCAATAGTAGTATCAAATTACTTAACTTTTCTTCAGTAGCGCCAATTCTATAAATATTGGGTCTTATAAAAATAAAATAACTGGTAATAATCGCGAATGCAATTATTAGTCCATACCAATGCACTCCCACGTTTCCAACACCAAGAGCAATTCCAGTTACCGGCACATCGCCAGAAAAGCGGGGAGCAAAATATCGCCAGAGGAATATACCGACTATCGTTACAACTACTACCCACCATCCGATCTTTCTTTTATCTTTTTCTTTCATCTCGTGCCTCTGCGACAGACGCAATTATTTTGTCAATTTCAATTACACCGATGATACTGGTTGCGATTAATAATATACTGAAAGCAATTTTCGGCTCTATTTTTTCGAGTCCCAAGAAATTTGACAAAGGTGAATAATATACCGACGCAAATAATAATATTACAGTTAGTAGCGCCGAGCAATAGACCCAATAGTTCTTCTTCTGTCCCGATGCAAAAATCGACTGGTGCAACGAACGAGCATTAAACAAATTAAACACCTGTAGACTCACTAGCGTGAAGTAAGCAATTGACATTGACTGCGCTTGTGAAAAATTACTCATTGCCCAAATGTACATTGTAATTATCACAGCTACCTGCCATAGTCCTGATACAAATATTCTACGCACCAAAAAACTTGAAATAAGGTGCCTGTTTCTGTTTTTTATAATTCCTTTTTCCGGCGGCTCCAGTGCCAGAGCCTCATCAGCAACTGTATCAGTAATGATATTTATCCATAATATTTGGATAGCCGTAAACGGTGACGGCACAGCAAGCAAAATTGCTATAAAAATTA
>CAZPNA010000091.1:0-563 GCA_964588135.1 uncultured Candidatus Saccharibacteria bacterium
ACCGGCGACAATAAATGGGGGATGCCATTGTACGATGTAAATTCAACACGTTTCGGATCAACTAAAATAAACCGCAATTTTTCGGGGGAATTTTGATAGATAAGTGTGGCAATGATGGCATTAATACAAACCGATTTACCACTGCCGGTAGCGCCAGCAACAAGAACGTGGGGCAGTTTGGCAAGGTCAACAATTATCGGCGCGCCGGAAACATCAAGCCCAAGAGCCATAGATAAATTCGAGGTTCTTTTTTTGAATTTATCGCTTTCCAAGATTTCACGCAGAGAAACTTTTGCCGTTACTTTATTGGGGACCTCAACACCAACTGCCGCTTTTCCTGGGATAGGCGCTTCGATTCTAACAGGGTGTGCCGCCAGTGCCAGCGCCAAATCTTCGCTACGCGATGATATTTGGTTAATTTTAACACCCTCTGAAGGTTTGAGTTGGTATTGAGTAACAGTCGGGCCGACGTTGACATCACCCATCGCTACTTCGACACCAAAATCAAGAAGTTTTTTGCGAATTATCTCGACATTTTTTGCAATATTACCACTGGTTGGCTT
>CAZPNA010000091.1:573-1176 GCA_964588135.1 uncultured Candidatus Saccharibacteria bacterium
GGCGGACCTCGGCCCACGGCCGATCGGGATTCCCCACCCCAAGGCCAAGCCCGCAAGTAGTTAGTGTGCAAAAATTCTCTAGATAATTCCCAATAATCTTCTGCATTTTGGCAATATTACCACTGGTTGGCTTGGAATTTAATTCGGATAATAAATCAATTGGTGGCGGCTCGTAAGGTATGCCACTAGCGCCAACTACCGGTAGAGGCATCTGCTCTTTTGCCGGCTCCGGTTTCCTACCCCAGCCGATCCGTCTTTTAACCGACGTAAAAACAGAGACACGTTCTTTGCCCGGTTCTATCACTCTGATGTTTCCCGGCAGACGACTTTCGCCACCTCTGGTCAGTCTGTCCCAAATATTTCGCGGTGATACACCAAAAGCGATAACCATATCCAGAAGGAAAATCGCGATTAAGAAAAGATAGGCGCCGACTTTGCCAAAACCATTTTGTACAAGATTGTTGATGCTTAGTCCAACCGCGCCACCGTAAGAACCAAGCAATGCAGCGATGATAAATATCGCCAAAAAACCACCGATCGCTTGCTTTTTTCTCTCCTCGAGAAATTTTGGAGATAGCAATAAAAACCCGAAGATTATCATAA
>CAZPNA010000091.1:1186-2525 GCA_964588135.1 uncultured Candidatus Saccharibacteria bacterium
CATAATTACCGGCAGGACCGCGCCGACAATTCCAAAACTGTTAAAAGTGATAACTTTCAAACCTTGACCGACTTTGCCGCCGGCGTTAAACATAGCGAGCATTGTTACGAAACCAAGAACCACTAATACCACAGCCGATACTTCTCGGATCAGGTTAATATTTGATTCTAAATTAGCGCGAGCTTTTGGTTTTCTTCCTCTTTTTGCCAACTTTAATCCTTCCTTAGTTCACTGCCGTACACCACAAACCCAAACACTACTGGTACCGTTGCAATAGCAAACCAGATGTTCTGATATCTATTTTACCACAAAAACAAAAATTAGTTTATATAGTTCATAAGGTTCGTAAAGTAGATTACTTGTACACGAAAGCTCCCACCACCCCATCAAAGAATACTTTGATCGCCCCTCCTCGGGCAGGAGGGGATAAATCTAATTCTCCCCTTTCCGAGGGGAGATACAGAGAGGTGAGGTGGAAGAGATTTCTTATGAGTACATTTCGAAATGACATCTATTTAGAGCGCAAGCAATTCTTCATTTTTCATTCTTAATTGTACATTGTAAATTATTCTATTGTTTTTCTCTATTCCCCATCCAAGCTGTTTTCGATAAATTCTTTGGACTTATTGACACCACGAGCAATTTTTTTGCTGACTTTTTTACCATCAACCGGAGCAAACATTATATCGCTTATTTTTTCACCCACTTGTTCAAGAGACTCGCTAAGCTCTGCTGGCAAGTTTTCATTTTTTTTCATATTATGTCGCCTCCCGACTTGAACCCGTTTCCGGCGATTCCTTCACCAAACGCTTAATATCAGCAATATCTTTTTCCGTCTCTCTGTTTCTCTTCTCGATACTATCCAGAATTGATAGAATGTCCTCGCCACCTTCCGCTTCCGGCGCCTGTTCTTCAGGCGTAATTCTTTCCGGGATCGGGGCTGATGGTGTAGACTGATCGAGTGATGCGGACGACGGCACAGCTGGCATCTCCGGTTGCGCTGTTTCCGGTGGAGGCGATGTAATATTACTATCTTCCGGCACCGGTGGTGGAGTTGGCTCTGACGATAAAGATTGATCACTATCATTCGTACCAGTACCAACAGTTGCCTCTAAATCGTGAGGATCCATTGTATGCGGGTTAATATTTTCTGTTTTTGGCGCGCCGACTCCATCGAGCGATTTTCCGTCAGCTGGTGGTTCTAATGATGTTGTTTCCGGTGATGGTACCGATTCCGCCGGTGATGATGTTTCAGGATTCTCTTGCGGCACAGGAATATCCGGAGTTTGTTGAGCAGATACTTCTCGTGCTACCGCGCTAGGATTTTCTGTATCCCCCG
>CAZPNA010000092.1:0-2519 GCA_964588135.1 uncultured Candidatus Saccharibacteria bacterium
AAGATCTGGAAAAGTTTTTTGTAAATGAAGTCGGAAAATTCAGCGATACGATCTAGCTTCTCGAATCGCTTGTGAGGTGCTCCATAGTATATCCCCTGAGTCTGTCGAAGGGCTACGATTGCATCGAAATGACAAAATCCACGTTTTGCTGTCTGTCGCTTGCTCTTTTACAGGTTAAGGGGTATAATAATTCGGCAATGGAAAATAATAAGAAATTCATAGTTAACCCCACTTCGCCCAGAAATTCAACAGATGGGCTTCGCGGGGCGCAGAGCACAAACAATCAAATTATCGTTAAGGGTGCACGTGAGCACAATCTCAAAAATATTGATGTTACGATTCCGCGCGATAAATTTGTTGTTATAACGGGCTTGTCGGGAAGCGGCAAGTCTTCTTTGGCGTTCGATACAATTTATGCCGAAGGTCAGCGTCGTTACGTCGAAAGTCTTTCCAGCTATGCCCGCCAGTTCCTCGGTCAAATGGACAAACCGGATGTCGATTATATCGAAGGATTAAGTCCGGCGATTTCCATCGACCAAAAATCAGTTTCTAAAAATCCTCGTTCAACTGTCGGGACGGTAACGGAAATTTACGATTATCTGCGGGTTTTGTTTGCCAGAATTGGTGTCCCATATTGCCCAAAATGTGGTAGTAAAATTGAAGCGCAAACAATCGACCAAATGACAGACATGATAACTGATTTATTTGCTTCTCAAACAGTCACTTTTTTTGCACCGGTGGTTCGCGGTCGAAAAGGCGAATACCACGAGCTGGTACGCGATTATATCCAAAAAGGTTTTGTGAAAGCAAAAATCGACGGCAAATTAGTCGAATTAAGTGCCGCGCCGAAATTGGGCAGATATAAACAGCACGATATCGATATTTACATCGACAGTATCAAACTTTCTAAGGACGGCTTAAGTGAAGATGCTCGCTTGCGTTTAAATGAAGCAATTGAAACAGCATCTTCCTTATCAGATGGTACGATTATCTGTGAGTCGGAAAAAAACGAAATAAAATTATCGACTCGTCTTGCTTGTTCCAATTGCGATTATGGCGCTTTCCCGGAATTGGAGCCGCGTCTTTTTTCATTTAACAGCCCATTTGGCGCTTGCCAAAAATGTGCCGGTCTTGGGTTTTTTCAGGAATTTGATGCTGAATTGGTTTTGCCTGATAAAAATAAAACTATTGCCGGTGGCGGAATTTTGCCGTGGAGCTATGCACAATATAACTGGTGGGGGACAATCATCGGCAAGATTTGCGAACAGTATCGAATTAATCAACATCAGCCGATAAAAGATTTACCGCAAAAACATATCGATTTATTGATGTACGGCAAAGGAGTCCGCGACAAAATCAGAATGCAACACCGGACAAAAAGCGGTTCCTATTTTGAGTGGAATATGAAATTTCGGGGAATTATGAAATTGCTCGAAAAGCGCTATCGCGAAACAAGTTCCGATGCGATCCGCGAAGACCTAGCAAAATATATGACACGCCAACCTTGCGCGGTTTGCGGTGGTAAACGGTTGAAACCCGAAGTCCTAAATGTCAGAATCTATGGCAAAAATATTGCCGATCTTGCTAGTTTTAGTATTCGCGACCTCAAAAAGTGGTTTGACGAACTAGAGCTGAATGATAACGAGCAAAGAGTAGCCAGCAGAATCGTCGGCGAAATTTCAACCCGCCTAAGTTTTCTTATAAACGTTGGACTTAACTACTTAACGCTCGACCGTACAAGTAGTACGTTATCGGGAGGCGAAACTCAAAGAATCCGCCTCGCAAGCCAAATCGGCTCGGGGCTAGTTGGTGTACTTTATGTTCTTGATGAGCCATCTATTGGCCTCCATCAGCGTGATAATAAAAAATTGCTTGATAGTCTTATGCGCCTGCGCGATTTGGGCAACAGCATCCTTGTTATTGAGCACGACCAGGAAACTATGGAAAATGCGGACTACATTATCGATCTTGGTCCCGGCGCTGGAAGGCTCGGCGGCGCGCTTGTTGCCTCGGGCTCGGTAGAAGAAATCAAAAAAAACAAGAATTCTCTTACGGGGCAGTATCTTGCCGGTGATAAGTGGATCGACTACAGTCCGCAACGTCGGGGGCAGTCAGGCGAATTTATCACTATCCGTGGTGCTGTAGAACATAATCTAAAAAATATCAGTGTCAGGATTCCTGTCGGTAGTCAATTTATTTGTGTCACCGGAGTGTCGGGAAGTGGTAAATCCACGCTCGTGAATGATATAATTTATAAAACCCTGGCTAATAAACTCAACCGCGCGTGGATGAAACCAGGCAAGCATAAGGCGATCGAAGGTGTCGAAAATCTCGACAAAGTTGTAATTATCGACCAATCTCCAATCGGTCGCACACCGCGCTCCAACCCGGCGACTTATACAAAAACATTTGATTTTATTCGTCAGTTGTTTGCAAAAACACCGGAGGCACGAGTTCGCGGTTACGAAGCGGGACGATTTTCATTTAACGTTGCGGCGCGCAACGGCGGTGGCCGTTGC
>CAZPNA010000093.1:0-2506 GCA_964588135.1 uncultured Candidatus Saccharibacteria bacterium
ACTCCATCAGCTACAAGTTGGAAGTACTCGCGGTAGTTGCCTGGTGATACTGTTCTGTTTTTCATGTAGAACTCAAAAGTAGCAGTACCTCCTGGTGCGACGCTAGTTTCTTTCATTTGGATTCTATTCCCGGAAAGCCAGCCAGAAGGACTTCCTCCTTCTCTCAAAAACGCTGATATTCTGTCTTTACCATTACTTGTGCCAAGTCGGACAGTGCTTTGTCTCCATGTAGCGGTCCCTGTGTTTTTTACTCTAAGTACAAACTTATAGCCACTACCACCAGCAACTAACCTAGGATTAGCGTTTTGACTTAAATACGAATAAGAGTAGGCCGGTACCTGGAATTGATAGGTGTTATAATACAGATTCCAAAAGTTATAGTTGCCGTTGTAAACGTGGGGAGTATATCTGTAAAGAGAGGCGGTTGCTTGGTTGCCGTATGTCCCACAATGAGTACCGTTCCAGTCATCAAAACAAAAACTTTGGCCAACCTGGTAGTCGCTAAAACCATGACCGTATGCACGTTCGTAGTTATATCGTAATTGCCAAGCACCCCATTCAACTTGGTTAGTAAAACCGGCGTAGGTTGGATTGCATCCACCGCTATCTGGACAACCATAACCCATGGCGGCATTGATAGCGCCATCAGAACAAGAACTACTGGAGATCAAGCTTTGTTCTTTTTGAAGTGTAGCAAGTATTACACCTGGGCTTACGGTACCGGTCGAGGTATTAATTGTGATGCCGTTTACCGAACCTGATGCTTCACCGTAACCGTGCGACGCATCGTAAATAATTTGTGCTGCGCTTCTACCATTTTGCGAGTAATTTTTTAAACAACTTCCTTTATCATTTAAAAAATTTTGAATATCGCTGGCCGACATTGAATTAATACCGATAAATTCTCCGTTTGATATTAGGTTTGACGAATTAAAACTTGCCGCTAGTGCGTTTTTAAAAGGAAGCAAAGTAATTGCAAGGGCGCAACTGACTAACAGGATAGATTTAAAGATTTTACGATACATTAAAAACACTCCTTTTGATTGTATTATAACACATCTGCAAAATTTCTAATTTCTAATTACTAATTTCTAAACAAACAATTAAGAGTGAAGAATTATCGTTCGAACGTAATCGTGAGAACTAAAAAACATCAGAACACCGCAATGCAATAGTTCTCGAATGATTACATTCTCGAACAGTAAAATGATCTGGCTACTTCTATTCTTTTCCCCCAGAAAAATATTTATAGGTTTTGGCTATGGCGTCGCTCAAACTGATTTGGGCTTGCCAGCCGAGAATCTTGTGTGCCTTAGTGGGGTCAATTGCCGAGCGTAGCAGGTCGCCGAGGCGCACAGGCTTGAAACTGATTTCCGCTTTTTTACCCGATGCGTTCTCGAGCAATTTAATTATCGATAATAAATCAGTTTCTACCCCCGTGCCAATATTACACATACACTCACTAAAATCTTTTGGCGCATAATCAATTGCCATCAAATTGGCGCTAGCAACGTCTTCGACAAACACATAATCACGAGTTTGTTTGCCGTCACCAAAAACAGTTAGTGGTTTACCCTCTGCTATCAGCTTAGAAAAAATCGCAACCACACCGGCTTCGCCAAACGGGTCCTGACGCGGCCCGAAAACATTGGAATAGCGCAGTACTACCGGTACGACACCGGCGGTTTCGAGGTAAAATCGCAAATAATTTTCGCACGCATATTTGGTGATGGCATATGGAGAAGCGGGCTGGGGTAGTTCTTCCTCGGTGGTTGGAATATTTTTTGTATTGCCGTAAATCGCGCCACCAGTCGAAGCAAAAATCACTTTTTTAACGGTATTTTCCTTGGCTGCCTCTATCAAATTCAAAAAACCCAAAATGTTAATTTCGGCGTCGTGCGCTGGGTCCTTAACCGAATCGGTAACACTTTTTTGCGCCGCTTGGTGGTTAATGATATCTGGTTTTTCGCGCGCAATTACCCTGGCGATTTTGCCCTTATTGCGCAAATCCACCCTGTAAAAACGCGCCTTGCGATTGATGTTTTCTTTTTTTCCGGTCGATAAGTCATCAACTATTACTACTTGGTGTCCATTGTTAACATACCCATCAACAATATGGCTACCAATGAATCCGGCTCCGCCAGTAACTAGTATTTTTGCCATTTATAATCCTTTCAGTAATCAGTAATATGTTAGATGTTAAGAGTTAGACGTTAGAATTTGGTTAGCACCCGAATTCACTCTAATTTATCCCGAATCCTGCACCCGAAATATTAGGGCGAAGATTTTCCCGCTTCAGGCTAGACCACGCTCTGCGGTGGAGGGAGTATTTGGGTGTGTTAGGGTGCAAGCAATTCTTCATTTTTCATTCTTAATTTTACATTTTACATTGATTTCTTTGCGATTTTCGGGGTTGATGGAGGGGTAACTTCAGGTAGGTATTTTTCTAAAACCTTAGTGATCTTTTTACCGGGTATATCATCTAGCGGAATAGTGAGATGGTCGG
>CAZPNA010000094.1:0-2503 GCA_964588135.1 uncultured Candidatus Saccharibacteria bacterium
GAATTTGGGGTATGTAAATTTTCACAGAACAATACCGCCACAACCGCGTCAATTACAATATCATCAACCGGAGTATCTAATTCAGTTTATAGTCCAAAAATACTGGTTAGAAATTTAATAGGCCAATGTGTCGAAGAACCAGCGCCCGGGTTAGTTAACCCTACCCCAAACGACGATGCTGATATTTATTTTACTTTTTTTGATGCAATGGGTTTGGAGGGCAATGATGCTAGTATTACCCAAGAAAAAGTCAATAAATGGACAAAATACGACTTTCTGGAAATGCTAAAACAAGGAATAACAACTTTTAATGCGGCTTCTCAAAATATTGAAAACACAACAAAATTTCTACCGAACAAGAGCAGTTACTCGCAGCAGAATAACCTGCAAGTGCCAGTTAAGCTTTATAGCAAGCAAGCCTATGAAGCAAGCATCGCCACCTGTGGCAACGAGCAAGAGAGAGCTCTTAGAATCAGTCAATATGACGTAAAATTCACCAACAGTGATGCCTATTATCATAACCGCACCGCTATCAGCGGTGATACATTATACGAAAAACAACCGGCAGGAGACAATGGCGCACGACCGGTTACTTCACCGACCGATCCGCTAGACTGGGTTTGGTGCTGGTTCACCCCGGAATAGTGATAGAATAAAGATGTACCTCAAATCTCAAAGTTCAAACCTCAAAATTACAATTCAAAATTTAAAATTATTTTGCATTCTACATTGCCATTTTGATATTTGAGATTTGCATTTTGAGATAAAATTATGTCTAAAATTACTTCCCAAATTGAATTTGTTCGGCGCTTCGCCAAGCGCGCCGGAATTATGCAGAAAGATGCCAAAAAGTACCTTGCTATTATGTTTGGCGATATTACCGGTTCGTTGGCACGTGGCAGTGAATTTCGTATCGGTGGTATTGGCACCATTAAGCGTGTTAAATTTCCGTCAAGAACTATGGCGAACCCCAACGATCGAAGCCAACAAATGCTTGTTCTTGATAAATATTACGCAAGGTTTAAAGCAACATCACTTTTTAAATTAAAACTTAAAGCTCACCTTTTTCCCGATAGATATTCTCTGCCCCAACCAAAATACAAACCGCCGAAAGCGCCCGAAGACGCAATCGAAATTGATGTTAGTCGCAGCCATGCGGTGCCAATTACAGTTCGACCGACAATTCCACCAGTCAGCTGGCGCAAGCCAATGAGTAGTTTAATTCTTGACCTGCGTGCCAAAAGACCAGACACTAAAACCCGTCTTCTGCGCAATTTATTGCGCCAAGCGGCAATTGAAAAAACAACGGGGATATCGATTTCACCCTACGAAATATCTAATTACGGCGCGCCTTGTAGCACCGAAATAATCAGCCCCCAACTCTATAAAACTACAATTGATGCTTTGCGCGACCGACTCCCCTTTGCATTTTCCACAGCCGGCTCGTGGCGCCTGCTGACACACCTGCCGGGTGATTCATCAAGTAGAAACTTGTTTAATTTTTCCGCCCTTCCAAGCGCAGAAGACGGCTGGCTCGTTCAGTTTTCGCGACCGCGCGCTAGGGGGGTGTTTTACGCGGAAGAGGACAAAGGTAGTAAGACACAGTCAAAAAAAACACTTAACGAAGTTGTTGCGCGCGGTCGCGGACATGTGGCAATTATCGGACCCCATAGTGGTCGGCGTGCGATTCTAAACCAAATCCGCGAGGATTTTGAGAAAAATAATATCGGACATCACTATTGCATCGAGCATCATCGCTTTGATAATTGCAATAACCACCTATTAACACCATCTCTGCGTAGTTTACGCGATGATATTGGTGCTCACCCAATAACTATTATTGATGAGCTTTCCGCCGCTGACAATATTTTCCACTTGCGCCATTTTCCGGGAGTAACCATCAGCTCTATTTTTGCACCTAACAAAGAATATTTTGATCGGCTTTGCGCTCTCCAGCACGTTCCCGCAGATTTTTTTGATGCGGTTATCGAGGGTAACATCATCCAATCAGTCTGTCCTTTGTGTATGGGCGAAAGTGTGCCGGCGGTCCGCTACCCATTGTTACGCCGTTTGGCGGGAGCGCGTGGCGAACTTCTCCACGTCCACACAGTGCGGCTGAACGATAAATGTGAACACTTGCCACACCAACACCTTGTAGATACCGTTTATAAAAACGATGGTACACTTGGTCCAAGCTTCGAAGAACAGCTTTATCGCAAAGTGCTGGATAATAAAATTAGTTATAATACGCTCGTAAATCATCTAGGAGACAAATAATGAAAAAATTAACGCGCAAATGGGTGCTCTTAATTGTCGGAGCAATACTAATTATTCTGATTTTGCTAGTAATATTTTGGCCACGCAAGAACGATACAAATGTTGATGATAGTTACACTTGCCCTACCGATACCGATTGGGTCAACTGTATGCCGACCTTTACCGATAGTTCCGACGGCAGTGATAACACCGGCAATAGCGCTGACTATTGCAAATTTGTCGAAGA
>CAZPNA010000095.1:0-2501 GCA_964588135.1 uncultured Candidatus Saccharibacteria bacterium
GTAGAAAGTCTGGAATCATCGTCAAACATAATACAGTGATAAATAGTAGAAAGTATAAAGTAGAAGGTAGAAAGTCTGGAATCATCGTCAAACATAATACAGTGATAAATAGTAGAAAGTAGAAGGTAGAAGATTATGGATGAAGGCTTTTAATAAACGCGGCGATTAACCTAGAAATCGATACCGAATCACCATATAATTTCTTAAAAAGATCCTCCGAGACATACCCCTCGTCCCTGGCGATATACAGCATAGAGCGAACTTCGCCACACGACCCTTTAGCTATATATAAAAAATTCCTCAATTCGTTATTACTTTTTCGCTCAAACCCTTCTGCGATATTATTCATTATAGATATCGTAGCCCGTCGTAGTTGGTCCAGAAAAGAATAGTCTTTCCTGCAATCAATATGTTTATATATAGCATTTGTTAATTCTTTCGCTTTTTGCCACGCCACAATATCTTCGAATTTATCGATTTTCATAAAATTTCCGTGGTCTGTATTATGAATTTATTAACCTTCTACTTAATATCTTCTATCTTATTATTCCACATCTATATCTATTTTTTATCGGTTTTATCACCTTCTACTTTATACTTTCTACCTTCTACTATTCATACCTAAGGGCTTCCATCGCCGAGAGCTTGGCGGCGCGGCGAGACGGATACCATCCGGCGAGCCGTGCAACTAGATAAGAAAGAACGACCATAGCAACAAGTAAATACCACGGCGTATAAAACAGCGCCAGTCCTTGACCTTGTTCGCTCATTTTCATAAGCCATGCTAATAACCCGTTAATGCCCCACGCGATTGTCGTGGCAACCACAACTCCTGACAAGCCACCAATCAAACCGAGTATGCCGGCTTCCGAGCCAAACATCCTCCCGATTTCTTTATTGGACGCCCCAATCGCTTTCATAATCCCAACTTCGTGAGTTCTTTCAATAAGCGATATTGTCATAATATTTACGATGCCTAAGAGCGCAACTATCAGAGCAAGACCGCCGATTGTGCCGAGAATAATCTGAACAATCAGAAATACACTATTAATACGCTCCATAAGGTCAGTAACCGATGCTGTCGCAAAGCCCATCCCCTCCACTTCTTTGCGCACATCGCTTACATTATTTCTACTATTTGCCTTGACTTTAATTGCCGTATATTCCTCGGCGCCAGTTGCCAGCTTCATTTCATCAAGAGATAAATAAACAGCGCTTACTAACTCATCATCAACAATACCACTAACTTTCCCTTCGATAACCGGTCCCTCTGCCGCAGCAATTATCTCTTCAATTGATGGGTTGTCACTTGTTTCTTCCATTAGCGCAAGCGATAAGTCTTTGCCCAATAATTCATCATAATTCTGGACACCAAAGTTTCTCGCCGCACCTTCAGTGATAACTATATCACTAAAATCGCCACTGATAATTTCAACTTCTTCAAATTCCAACGCTTCTTCATTGATGCCAGTTGCAATAACTGATGTCGAAGTATCATCAATAGTCAAATCACCGGCCATAACAATACTTGGGCTAACTAATTCGGCTTTTTCAATTTCTGAAAGTTTCTGTACTGTCGCATCGTCAAATGGGCTTGGGGAGGTATCTGTTTTTGAGACTTCAACTGTTATAAGAGCATTAAATGATGCAATCTGTTCCGACGTAACTCTCTGAAGACCTATACCTAATGACACCAAACCGACAATCGCGCCAATTCCGAGGGCAACTCCCATAGCGGCAAAAAAAGTTCGTAGCTTGTTACTACGCAAGTGCGCCCAAGAAAGTCTCATCACGCTCCAATTACTAATCATTCCGTCAATTTTATCTGGCACGAAATCTTTGATTTTATTAAGGATTTCTGTTTGTGGGCGACGTTCCGCCGACCTTACGGCTTTTTCGTTTTTAATTACTCCGTCATGCATTTCAAGAATTCTGTCAGCATATTTGGCAAAATCAGGGTTGTGAGTTACCATTACCACCGTTCTGCCCCATGCGTTAATTTCCTGCAGTGTTTTAATGACTTCGTTGCTGTTTTGCTCATCTAAATTTCCTGTCGGTTCATCAACTAGGAGGATACTTGGGTTAAGCGCCAAAGATCGACTGATAGCAACCCTTTGCTGTTCGCCACCAGAAAGCTCCGAAGGTTTGTGCTTAGCTCTGTCGCCAAGACCTAAAATTTCAAGAATATGGCGAGCGCGTTTATTAGCAATATTTTTATTGATACCGGAAAGTATTAATGGCAAGGCGACATTGTCTAACGCCGTTAAGGTTGATACTAGATTAAATTGTTGAAAAACCATTCCCACCTCGTGGCGACGGTAGAGGGCGGCATTGCGCGGGTCGAGTCTATTAATGTTATGCCCTTCGACGTAAATTGCGCCGGATGTCGGTTTATCTAGTGCGGCGATTAAACCAAGTAGTGTACTTTTTCCGCAGCCAGACGGCCCGAAAATAACCACAAACTCGCCTTCGCGAATCGCTAAATCAGCGCCACGAAAAGC
>CAZPNA010000096.1:0-358 GCA_964588135.1 uncultured Candidatus Saccharibacteria bacterium
GTTGATATTTCTAATGAATCGAAATGACAATTTTTTATTCGAGCGTGATTCGTGACTAATTAGAGCGTATTTGAGTGTCGTTAGAACAGGCTTTCTTGAGTCGAATTAGTACTAGATTTTTTATTTTTTTTATTAACCATTTTTATGGCAATATCACTCGGACCACCCTTCTCTTGCACGGGTTTATCTGTTATTCCCTGAGCTTGTCGAAGGGTTGCCTTTCTGTCTTTGTCTGGTACCGGCCAGCCACGCCTAGCTCTTTCACGTTCGTACGCAGGACAAATTTCTTTAAAATCGCACCACGGGCACAAATTGTTGATTCGCGGTTCAAAATTTTCATTCTCGATATTTTCAATCG
>CAZPNA010000096.1:368-2475 GCA_964588135.1 uncultured Candidatus Saccharibacteria bacterium
GCATCCTTTCAACATGCCCTGCGTCACGAAAAGTTGATTGTCTTACTGCTGGCTCAAGAAAATATAATGTTAATTTTATATCTTTAATATCAGGAAAGCGCGAGCGAATTGCGTGGTAGTAGAAGGTCAGTTGAATATTATCGTGAATATATTTTTGCGACTGTAATTTGCCGGTTTTATAATCAATCACTTCCAGCACCGGCTCGCCGCTATTGTCAATAATTCTATCAAGCCGGTCAACTATGCCGGAAAGAACGTGTTTGTCGCCTAAGGGTGCCGTAAAATAATCTTCTGTGACCAGAACCTCCTGCGCCTTTGGGTCGAATTTATTGTGGAAACCGGTAATGATGTTTGCGCCTTTGATTTTCCAGTCTTCGGGATTTTCCTTGTTTTTAATAAACAACGTATCATCCCAAGAGCTGTGGTAGAAATCCAAAAGTTCAGGCAAGGGTTTTACCTGAATGTCTTTAAGCATGTGGTGCAGTGTCTCATGAACCAAGTTACCGAAATACAAGTGATGCGAATCCTTGCGCGGCAATTTATCAACATAAGAAAACTTATATTGAAGCGGACACTGCTCGTATGTCGAATATGCACTATACGATATTTTCATTGATCTTGCCTCTTGTTGTCATTCTGCCGTGCCACGTTCTATGTGGAGGAATCCTATCCTTAGCTACTATTAATAAAAAGGGTGACGTGAGAATCTCTTTATCTATATAATATCTTGATCCTCTTGCAACCTAACCTTATAAACTTTACAAACCTTTATCTTTATAAACTATGCGTTCTTTACCTACCTTACCACGACTTGTGTTATACGAGCAAATCATTGAAATTAACAGGTGCAAATGGTATGTTTATTGCATAATGAAACAAATATATTTAGATAATGCGGCGACGACACCGGTTGACCCACAAGTGCTTGAGTCGATGCTCTCGTATTTTGGCGATAAGTACGGCAATCCGGGAAGCATCTACGGGCTGGGGCGAGAAGCGAAAAAAGCGATTAGTGATGCTAGAAAAATGGTGTCTGATATTTTAGCATGTCATGAAAATGAAATTGTTTTTACTGCCGGCGGTACCGAAAGCGTAAACTTAGCTCTTATCGGTTTTGCACATAAAAATCAACTTGCTGGTAAAAACAAAGGTCATATTATTACCACAAAAATCGAACATCACGCCGTGCTAAACACTTGCGCCCAACTGCAAAAAGAGGGGTTTACCGTAACCTATCTTGACGTTGATAGGGACGGTCTTGTAACTCCGCAACAGGTCGAAAAGGCAATTAAAAAAGAAACGATTTTAGTATCGATTATGTATGCCAATAACGAAATTGGCACCATTGAGCCCATCGCCACTGTGGGAAAATTATTAAAAAAAATAAACGCTGCGCGCAAGCATCAACCGATAATTTTTCATACCGATGCTTGCCAGGCTGCCGGATACTTAAATATTCATGTTAACGATTTGGGTGTTGATATGCTGACTCTCAACGGCTCAAAGCTTTACGGTCCCAAGGGAATCGGAGCACTTTATATGCGCGCTGGTATTGAAATTGAGCCAATAATTTATGGCGGAGGGCAGGAAAAACGTTTGCGTAGTGGTACTGAAAACGTACCCGGTATTGTCGGTCTTGCTAAGGCACTGAAAATGGCAAGCGATATGCGTGAAAAAGAAGTTAAGCGTCTTACCGACCTGCGTGATTATTTTATCGCGAGATTGGAAAAAGACATTCCCGATTCTGTTATCAACGGACACAGAACCAAAAGATTGCCAAATAATATTAACGTTTCAATACTTGGAATTGAAGGCGAATCGGCGCTTCTTTATTTGGATGCAAAAGGCATATCTTGCTCTACCGGATCGGCTTGTAGCGCGTCTGATTTAGAACCATCGCATGTTATTTTAGCGCTCGGTCACCCGTACGAATACGCTCACGGCGCTCTGCGTTTCACCCTTGGCAGACACACAACAAAAGAAGATATTGATTTTGTTATGAGTGTTCTGCCTGATATAGTTAAAAGACTACGCTCGATGTCAGCATTGTCATCTCCCCCTTCTTGTCATTCTGCTGTGTCACGTTCTAAGTGAAGGAGTCCCATCA
>CAZPNA010000097.1:0-1421 GCA_964588135.1 uncultured Candidatus Saccharibacteria bacterium
ATTCTTAAGAATATTAGAAAGTCTTATTTATATTTTGATGGTGTCGACCCGAAGGGTCCCCTTTGGGGAAATGACAATCATAAATTATGGGTTTTCTTATCATGATATCTTCGGTGGACTTCTTTCAATCTTTTATTGGTGACGTGGGTGTAAACCTGCGTCGTGGTTATACTGGCATGCCCAAGCATACTTTGCACCGAGCGGATATCCGCCCCATTGGTCAGCAAATCAGTCGCGAACGAGTGGCGTAACGTATGAGGTGATACTTTTTTGACTATGCCGGCTTTTTTGGAGGCACTTTTGACGATTCTTTCCACTTGGCGCGCAGTTAAGTGACCAGGTTTTGTGTGTCGTGATTTGTGGGAAGTGATTAGCTTGCCGTCCGTAGCCTTGGCGAAGGATGGTGAAGAGGGATCTTCATCCGCGTCCATCCGCGCCTGTTTTTTTATCCGCGCTAATCCGCGACCTTCCCCAATAAACAGCCATTTTGATTTATCTTTGCGGCAACCCATATACCTGTCGAGCCACATTTTCGCCGCATCACTTAAAAAAACAACCCTCCGCTTGCCACCCTTTCCCGCCACTCCAAATTCACCACGTTTCAGGTTGATATCATCCTTTTTAAGTTTCACCAATTCCGACACGCGCAATCCGGTCGAAAATAAAGTTTCCAAAATCGCACGGTTGCGAATATCAATTTCCTCATCACCAGAATACACATCGAGCAGCCTATCAACTTCATCTGATTCCAAAAATTGAACCGTTCGCTCTTTTTGACTCGCCAGCTCGATTTTTTCCGGCGCCAATGTATCAACATCGTTGCGAGCTAGATATTTTAAAAACGACCGCAGGGCGATAGCATGATAATTTACCGTTTTTTTACCCAATGATTTTTCGCCAACTTTCTTAGTTGATAAATCCATCCGCCAATCATGAACCAGATCGGATGTTATTTGCCGAGGATGGTTGATGCCATGCCCCACCGCAAATTTATGAAAACGCGCCAAATAGTGCAAATAGTTGCGCCTTGTCAGTTCGCTGTGGCCTCTATCAACAACACAATATTCGACAAATTTCAGAATCTGCTTGCCCAAAACCGTTTTCCCCATTTCAGATTTTGCGACATCCTCGGCACTCCGAGTATCATCACCACTATTTTGATGGGTATCACCACTTTCCTTCTGATGCTTGTCGTTTTTTGTCATATAACTTTTATTATACGCCCACAATTGATAGAATAAAAACGGAGAACAAAATCACTTAAATTACTCTAATTTACCTAATTGTTCTAATTACTCTAATGAAATACCAAAATAAATCAAATCCCAAATAATTATAAATTGATTCGTATTCTTTTGGGAATTTCTGCTGTTTGGGGCTTCCTTAGAATAATTAGGTTAATTAGAATAATTAGATTAATT
>CAZPNA010000097.1:1431-2471 GCA_964588135.1 uncultured Candidatus Saccharibacteria bacterium
TGGCAATTACGTCTGGATTGATAAAACTTGTGAATACCTGGGTATGGGTCTTATTTATTTGGTGCCGGTGATTCTTATCGGTATGTGGTTTTATTCAAGATATGCAAAACAGCCAACTCTGCAGATTTTATTGTCGGGAATCCTGCCTTGGTTTGTGTTCAACAAACTTTTCCAATATTTCATCTGGTACAGGCCGCGACCGTACACCGCCGCCGACATCACCATCCAAGAAGTTTTTTTTCACCGACCCGACTATTCATTTCCTTCCGACCACGCCACTTTGCTGGCGGCGGTTACGGTCGCGGCCTTCCTTGCAGGATATAAAAAAGTCGGTTGGTGGTTTTTGTCTATCACCGTAATTGTCGGTATAATGAGGGTAATAACCGGTGTTCATTATCCGCTTGATATTGCCGCCGGCATAATTTCGGGGACGCTTGGCGCCTATGTTGTTTATTGGCTACGTGGCCCACTAACAAAATATGTTTATAACCCCATTATCAACCTCGCAAAAAAAATACATTTAGCATGAATAAGTTTTGGAATAGATTGGCGAAAATTATTTCACAGATTACCCAGCCACCACTCATTATTGGCGTATTTTTGACTTTTCTTGTTTTTTATTACGCGCCCGATGTGGCGACCGGTTTTCTTTGGTTCGTAATTGCCGGTGGGTTGATAGGGCTCGTACCCACCGTTTTTACTTTTATCGCAGTTAAGCTCGGGTGGATTTCTGATGTACTACTTCCGGAGCGCAAGGACAGAATCGGTCCATTTTTAGTGGCGGCGTTGGGCACAGCCATCACATTGATAAGTTTTTATAAAATGGATGTTCCCACCGAAATTTTGGTTTTCCTGATGGCATTAATTCTAGTTTTGATGGTTGTACTGCTAATAACAACTTTTTGGAAAATCAGTGTTCACGCGGCGACAATTACGGTGGTTACGGTGAGTATCAACGTACTGACCGATTGCCAATATTGGTATCTGCTTTTTTTAATTCCAATTGTTATGTGGGCGAGAGTTTACAGAAAGCGCCACAC
>CAZPNA010000098.1:0-2454 GCA_964588135.1 uncultured Candidatus Saccharibacteria bacterium
ACTGTGATTCTCGATGCGTGTCCGCCGGCTGGTAGAACACTTACTCGAATGATATTATTGATGTTATTATTTTTTCCATTTTGCATTGTCATTTTGAGGTTTGAGGTTTGGATTTTGAGATTAGTCTTCCGTTACTCGTAACGGAAGACTTTCAAGGGGCTGACGCGGGTGGCTCGGCGCGCTGGAAGAAGACCCGTTAGCAAACTGACCAAAATTGATGCCAATATCACTCCGACTATTAAAATAAACGGAAAATAAAATACCGATACTGAAACACCGCCGGCTTTTTGGGCATAAGCCATTAGAATCTCGTTGCTTATGCCTCCGGCAATCATCCCGAAAAGGACACCTGCCAGAGCGCCGAAAAACCCGACCAATAGCGCCTCCGCCAATACCAGTTTAATTAGCGCCGATGGCTTAATGCCCAAAACTTTCATTAGCGCCAACTCTCTCATTCTTTCCATAAGCGAAATGGTCAATGTGTTAAACATCCCAATAATCGCCACAACCAAGGCAATGGCACCAAAACTGCCCAAGATTGACTTGAAGACTCTGAAGACATCATTTATTTGAGTAACGGTATCGCCGATATATTCGGTTTTAAAACCCATATTTTCAAAGAAGGAACGCACGGCAGACACGCTTCCTTTTTCGCCAACCCTAACCCGCGCACTGGAATAGTTTACTACGCCTATTTTTTTGACCGAGTCCATAGCAGAGTAGATTTTAGGTGTCAGATCATCACGGACTATTCCTCCAATTGTGTACATCTGGTCTTTGGCCGTTACCGATTCGTCCTTGCCAGCCAGCTCTTTGGAAATTACAACATCGGCCTTGATTTGTCTGCCGACAAGCGATGCAGTATTGTCTTTCGCCCACGCGTCCGCCAGTTGCTCGTTTATCAGAACCTCGCTATCGCCAATTTGGCTATCGCCGTTTTGGATGGTTATATTGCGCCAATCCATATAGCGGATGGAAGTTGCCAGTATGGCGACATCCTGCTGGTTGCTATCAACTGTGGCGCGGGCGCTCACCGCCGCCGAAGGTTCAATGGCGGAGACATTATTTAACCCACCGATTTTATCTAATATATCATCGTTGAGAGGCGCTATTTCTTGGCTTATAGGCGCGATATCCAGCATTAAAAAGGCGTCATCACCGCTAACCTGTTTTGCGACCAACCTTTCCAACCCGTAGCCGAAACCTACCAAAAAGAGGACTGCTGCCGATCCGACCGCGAAACCGGTAATGGTTAAAACTGTCCTTAAACGGTGCAAAGACAGGTTACGCCAAGCGATTTTTAGAATGATTGTGTTTTTCATAATATATTTTATTGTTTCTTGATATTTTATTGTTCGAGCGAAGGTACCCCTGAGTCGAGAACTGTTGCTGTGGTAGCTTCTCGATGCGCGATTACGCTTACTCGAAGAATATTTGTTTGGTAACCCTTCGATGCGCGATTACGCTTACTCAGGGAATACTGTCTGAGCAAAGGTAATCCTGCGTCGAAGACTTACTTTATCGGTGTTACTTTAATAATTTTGCCATCTTTCATTTCGGCGCGTTTATTGCCCAATTCCCAATATGCCGAGTTATGGGTTACCAAAATGATCGTCTTGGTTGTTTCTCTGTGGAGCGTATCAAAATAGCCCATAACAATGTCGGAAGCAGCGCTGTCTAGGTTTCCCGTTGGTTCATCTGCCACAATAATTGCCGGATTATTGACAAATGCCCTTGCCAATTCTGCCAATTGTTGCTCACCACCGGAAAGCTGGGTTGGCAGTTGCTCTGCCAGTTCCGTTACTCCAAATTTCGCCAACGCGTCTAAAGCGCGTTTATCCGATTCTTCTTTATTTTTACCAGCGATATATAAAGGCAATGCAATATTTTCCAGAACGTTGAGAGAGCGTACCCACCACGCCATTTGGTAAATGATACCAAAATTTCTTGAGCGGACATAGGCGCGTTTGGCAACCGGCATATCGGAAAAATGGTGTGTTTCGAGATATACATTTCCTTCGGTTGGCTTGTCGATGCCTGTTAATATGTTTAATAGTGTAGATTTGCCACTGCCTGAAGGCCCGAAAATTACTATAAAGTCGCCTTTATTTATTTCCAGATCGACTCCACGCAATGCCGGTATTTCTTTTTTACCTCTTTTAAAAATTCGCCTGACGTTTTCCAGCCGGATTATAGGTTTCTCTTGTTTGGTTGTTGTTTTTTGCATATGTGTTTTTTATTGTTCGACTTGATGGAGAACCTTCGTTATCGTGCTTCTCCACGTTGGTCGAAGAATAATGGTTATTGCAACTTCTCGACTCGCGATTACGCTCGCTCGAAGAATATTGTCTGAGTGAGCGTACTCGCGAATCGAAGACTTACCGGATTACTCTACCATCCCTCCCATCCAGCCGAAAATGTTTTTTAATGTTTGCAATACCATCTGCAGGATAG
>CAZPNA010000099.1:0-2426 GCA_964588135.1 uncultured Candidatus Saccharibacteria bacterium
GAGGAAACCTTGAAAGAACTGGCCGAAGAACACGGCAAAGAGGTATCAACCCACCTGTACGGACAGGAAATCAACCCTGAGACCTATGCCATCGCCAAAGCCGATATGCTCCTCAAGGGTGAAGGGACAGCGGCCGAAAATATAATCGGCGGGCCGGAATATTCCACACTGACCAACGACGCATTCTTCAATAAGGAATTCGATTTCATGCTCTCGAATCCACCTTACGGCAAGAGCTGGAAATCGGATCTGGAAAAGATGGGCGGCAAGGGTTCGGTCAAAGATCCGCGCTTTATCATCAACCACGCCGGTGACCCGGAATATTCATTGCTGACCCGTTCGAGCGACGGACAGATGATGTTCCTGGCCAATCTGGTGAGCAAGATGAAACACGCCACCACGCTGGGCAGCCGGATTGCCGAAGTACATAACGGCAGCTCGCTCTTTACCGGCGACGCCGGCCAGGGCGAGAGCAACATTCGACGTTGGGTAATTGAAAGCGACTGGTTGGAGGCGATCATTGCGCTACCGTTGAATATGTTCTACAACACCGGTATTGCCACCTATATCTGGGTGCTGTCGAACCGCAAGCCGGATCATCGCAAGGGCAAGGTGCAACTGATCGACGCCACCGCCTGGTATCACCCGCTGCGCAAAAACCTGGGCAAGAAAAATTGCGAACTGGATGAGACAGATATTGAGAAAATCTGCGATACCTACATTCGCTTTGAGGAGAACGAGCAATCGAAGCTATTCGCAAACGAGGCGTTCGGTTATTCAAAAGTGACCGTCTAGCGACCGCTGCGGTTACGGGGAGCCGACCCCGACCGGGTGTACACCCCGGCTGAATTGAAGAAGCTCAAAGAGACAGCCGACCGGGATGAGAACGCCCCGGCTGTACTGAAGAAAATCCATAAAAAAGGTGTACCGGCCGACCCGCTACACGGGTTGTTTGAGACCATGATCGACGGTAAGCCGGCGGTGGTGAGTTACGAACCCGACCCCGACCTGCGAGACAGCGAGCAGATACCCCTGCTCGAGCCTGGCGGAATTGAGGTTTTTATTCAGCGTGAGGTGCTGCCGTATGCGCCGGATGCCTGGTACAACCCCGAAAGCATCAAGATCGGCTACGAGATCAGCTTTACCCGCTATTTCTATAACCCACAGACTATGCGCAGCCTGGAAGAGATCAAAGCGGATATTCTAGCGCTGGAAAAAGGAACTGACGGATTATTGAAAGAAATTTTAGGGGAGGATTGATTTATGAAACTCATTTCCATTACACTCAAAAATTTTCGTTGTTACAAAAACAGCAAGAGAATTGAGTTTGATAGTTTAACAACATTGATTGGGAAAAATGATATAGGGAAATCAAGTGTATTGGAAGCTTTAGAAATATTCTTTAATAACCAAATGATCAAGATAGATCCGACTGATTGTTCGATCGGGTCGGATGATTCAAAAGTTGAAATAACCTGTGAATTTTCTGAACTACCAGAGAACATTGTATTGGATTCTCAGGCTGAGACCACCCTTAGTGGTGAATACCTGATCGCTCAAAATGGAAATTTAGTAATCAAGAAAACATATAATTGCACAGCAAAATCACCAAAGGAAGATGTTGTTTTATGTGCCTACCACCCAACTGCGACAAATTATTCGGATTTATTGGAAATGACTAATGCCAACCTGAAGAAAAGAATTTCCGAATTACATATTGATTCAGCAAATATTTTATTAAATAATAATTCGCATATGAGGGCAGCAATTTGGAGATCTTGCAATGATTTGTGTTTACAAGAGGTTGAGATACCAGTTAATAAGGAAGATAGTAAACGCATATGGGAAAATATTAGCGAATATCTACCAGTATATGCTTTATTTCAGAGTGATAGGAGTAGTAAAGATTCAGATATAGAAGTTCAAGACCCAATGAAATTGGCAATTATAAGCGCGTTAGCAGAACCAGAGATTGATATAAAGCTTAAAGAAATTACGGAAGCTGTTAAAAATAAAGCCTGCGAGTTGGCGACAAGGACTCATCAAGAATTATCAAAAATCGACTCGAACTTAGCTTCTACATTAAGGCCAGAATTTAAATCAGACCCAAAGTGGAATGGTATTTTTTCGCTAACACTAAATAGCGATGACGGGATTCCTGTTAACAAACGCGGATCTGGTATAAGAAGGCTTATTCTGTTAAGTTTTTTTCGAGCCGAGGCAAATCGCAAGTTGTCTGAAAATCCGATAAAAAATATCATATATGGCATTGAAGAACCAGAAACATCACAACATCCCCACAACCAAAAAATTCTTCTTGAAGCTCTTCAAGATTTATCTGCAGAAGATAGATGCCAAGTAATCCTCACAACTCACAGTCCTGGTTTTGCCGGGCTTTTACCTATAGAGAGTTTTAGATTTATTAC
>CAZPNA010000100.1:0-2421 GCA_964588135.1 uncultured Candidatus Saccharibacteria bacterium
AATTATCGACGACAATAAAATTATTGATTTAGTAAAAGACGGTCAAAGCGAAATTGTGGCAATGGGCGGGAAAGGTGGCAAGGGTAACGTTCATTTTTCGACACCAACCGATAGGGCTCCTCGGGTTGCCGAAAAAGGTACTCCCGGTGAGAAATTTACACTCGACTTAGAACTTAAACTGATTGCTGAAGTTGGGATCGTTGGCCTTCATAATGTCGGTAAATCAACCTTACTTTCCGTATTAACTAACGCCAAGCCAAAAAACGCTGATTACCCGTTTACCACGCTCGAACCATTTCTTGGTGTTATGGACCTCGAGAATAATAAGATAGTTATCGCTGACATCCCCGGACTTATCGAAGGTGCAGCGCAAGGCAAGGGTCTCGGCGATACTTTTTTGCGTCATGTTGAACGAACAAAAATATTAATTCATATGGTACGCGCCGACAGTCCAAACCCATACAAAGACTACGAAATTATTCGCAGCGAGCTAAAAAAGTTCGGTAATAAATTAGCCGATAAACCAGAAATAGTTGTTATTAGCCGAATCGATACGCTAGATAATATTGAGAGAGATAAAAAGTTTTCCAATAAGGTTTTTAAAAATGCATTAAAAATATCTGCTTCAACTCATACTGGACTTGAAGAGCTTAAGTATGCTATCGCAAAAGCAATTTAGATATTTTGACATATTTAGCACTTATGCTTTATGACATCTACATAAACCTTCCAACGAAAAATATATTTGACGCTTACACATATTCGTCCGATGATAATTTAGAAATCGGCACATTGGTAAAAGTGAAATTCGGGTCATTTGATAAATGCGGCATAGTCGCTTGCAAAATAAGTACTAGCAATATTTCGCAAAGTAAAATAAAACCCATAATAAAAGTATTATCTAACGGTTCGATAATTCACGCTCGTACTTTAGCTTACGCCAAATGGATGTCGCACTATTATTGCACATCGATTGGAGAGGTATTATTTTCAATTCTTCCGTCACACACGGTACTAAAAAAATTATCTAAACCCGTTAGATATACCAAAATTAAACCGGCAGGCATGGAATTTATTACCGCCTCTTTCGCGCAAAGAATGGCTTACTATGCCCAAATGCTACGTGAAAATATCGCAAAAAAGCATCAGTCAATTGTTATATTTCCCAACTATCGCCAGGTTGATATTGCAAAAAGATATTTTCGAGAATTATTAGGTAGTGAGAATGTTTGCGAATTATCTGACCGACTTAATGCACAAGAAACTGCTCGCAACACGAGTTGGATGCAAGGGGGAAAAATGATGGTAGCTATCGGCACGCGTAAAACATTTTTTGCGCCAACAAATAATCTTGCAACAATAATCATCGACCAACCAACAAATTTTGCTTATTTTAACGATCAAAAACCGGCCTATAAAATTTATCGTCTGGCACTAGAGCTCAATAAGGAGTTTGGAACTCAAATTGTTTTTGGTGATAATACCCCCGATTTAGAGTCTGTGCTCCTCGCACGACGTGGCAAATTGAAATTTGTCATTCCCGAAAAGAGTGCAAAAACTCCTTTGATTTGGCAAGAGACTACCGCTCCAAAATCAGTTGCACTGCTCGAAAGTAAACTACGCTTAATTGTCGTCCCCTTTCTTGAATCGATCGGTTCTGACACTTTTGGAAATTTGTCGGCGCATAATATTTATTCAAATATCGACACATCTAAAATTATTATTAGTAGTCAAGAAAATAATGTTATCTTGCCGAAAGGAAGACCATTAACGGTAGTTGCCACAAAAAAAATTCTTGATTTTCCTGAATTAATTTTTGATGAGATTCTTATTGTTGGCGCCGAAACTTGGCTATCGTTAGAAAGTCATGACGCTTCTTATGATTTTGTAAATTTAGTATGGCGTCTGTGGCCACAGGCAAGAGAAAGGTTGATAATTCAAAGCACCTCACAGGTGCCGGTTATCGAAAATATTCTTGGCTTAAAGCAAGGCAAGGCGCTTGGAATATTTATGTCAAGTCGAAAAAATTTTAATTTGCCACCGTACACACTTGAAATTACGTTTAGAACCAAAAATCCAGAGAGCTTGATAAAACTTCTGCCTGCCGGGTCAAAGACTACCATAAATATATCACCCGGTGCCAGTATCTTCTTTCACAGGGGAGATCAGTTGCCGACATCCTCTACCTTGTACCTGAAGGTGCCCCTCAGGTTTTTCTTCCCCCGGGGTCAGCACTTGAAGGAACAGCTGTAATGTCCGATAAGAAAGGCTACGCTTTTGACGGATGTTCGCCTTCTTTTCTAATAAAATATGCAGAAGTGAGAAATAAAAAGATTGTATTTCCGGGAGGAGGTACTTACCATTTGCTTGTCTTGCCTGACCTGGATACCATGACACCTGAGCTTCTGTCGAAAATAAAAG
>CAZPNA010000101.1:0-2380 GCA_964588135.1 uncultured Candidatus Saccharibacteria bacterium
GCCGCCTCCGCCGCTTCTTTGCTTTGCGACGCGGCGAGTAGTTGCGACGGGTCGGTGGTAATTATCTGATCTTCGGCGTAGCTAGCAACAATCTGAATAGCGACATGGTTGGTGCCGGCGAAAAACAGACCTTCGCCAACGTTACTTTCGAGCAGGAGAAACTTTTCGCCCTCGGTCAAATTAAAAACTTCGGTCAGTTTTTCGACGGCAGTTGGCGACTGCTTGAGCAAGATCTGCATCGATGAGTTATTAAGAACTGCGCGCCCCTGTTGTGAGTTTAGCACATCTTCGACATCTTGGCTGATAGTAGTTAGTCCAAGGTAATATTTGCGCGCTCTTTTGGCTAGTGAGTAAATATAACGCGCCGAGTCTTCGTACTGCATCATTATCCAAGCCTCATCAATAACCAAAATTCTTTTGCGCAACTGCGAGCGAATTTTACTCCAGACATAATTTAGAATCATATACATACCGACGGGGCGCAGTTGCTCTTCGAGGTTGCGGATCGAAAAACCGACAAAACCGCGGTCTAGCTCGAAGTTGGTTGGTTGGTTAAAGAGTCCCGCAAACGAACCATCGGTATATTTGGTAAGTCTTTGTACCAGCGATTGGGCGCCGGTCATATTTTGGAGGACATTGCGCAGATCTTGTAGAAGCGGTGGTGGATTGGTGTGGGAACGGATGTCGCTGGTAATGTCGCGCAGGGCATAGGTTTCGTAAATTGCTTTGTCGAGGATTGCCGATTCTTCCGGTGAAAGTCCGCCAACCATTATCGCAATTAATCCCGTGAGGTCAGAAACGGCGGTACGCAGAACGATATCACCAGTTTCGCCTTCGATTGGTTTGGGGAGATCGAAAGGGTTGATGCGTTTTTCAGAGTTTAGGCTCATTTCAAAATAGCTGCCACCGACAGCGCCAGAGAGCGCTTTATACTCATTTTCGGGGTCGATAACAATAACATCAGTGCCAAGCATCAAACTACGCAACGCTTCCAATTTGACGGCATAACTTTTACCGGCGCCGGACTTGGCGAAAACGACCATATTGGCATTTTCTAACTTGAAACGGTCAAAAAGAACCAGTGAATTATTGTGGCGATTGATGCCGTAAAGAATTCCTTCGTTGCTAGTCAGCGTTGATGACACAAACGGAAATGTGGTGCTTAAAGAATTAGTATCGAGATTTTTGGTTACTCCGAGCATATCGATACCATAAGGCATAGTGGTGTTAAGTCCCTGCTCCATTTGGAAAATCGATTGTTTGGTGTTAACAAGTAACCCGCCGAGCGCCGATTCGATTTGGTCGGTTAGGGTGTCGAGTTCGTCAAGCTTTTTGGCGTAAAGAGTAAAATAAACTCCTGTTTTAAAAATTTTCTGTTGACCGGTTTGCAGTTCTTCGCGTAGAGTATCAATGTCGCCGATGGCAGTATCGAGTTCCGGGTTGCGGACAAAACCTTTCTCCTGTTCGATTTGGCGGCTGGATTCCAGTTTACCCTGTTGCTTGCGCATTTGACCGATAAAAAGGCGCGAATCCATAGGCATAATATGCATAGAAATATCCATAGTCACATCAAAATTAACAACAGGACTCATCCAATTAGAGTTGAGATAGCGCGGGTAAGCGTAAACAAACATCGTCCGAATGTAGTATTCGTTGACTTGAATGTAGTTTGGGTTAATGACGAAACTGGCCGGCGCGATGGCATCAAGAAGTTGGTTCGAAGCCTGTTCGATGTTTTTCTTGATATCTTTTTCACTTGGCTGATTTTGTTGTTGAAATAGTGGCATAAAATATAATTATTCTAATTATTCTAATTGCACTAATTATTCTAAGGAAGCTCCAACGGGAGAAAATCCTAAAAGGATACTAATTGAATTTGCATTAATTGGGATTTGATTTTTTTTGGGATTTCATTAGAGTAATTAGACTAATTAGGTTAATTGATACTTATCGGGTTACCGGTATCTTAACTCCTCCTGATTGTGCTTGTTGATTGCTGTCGATTGGTGGGATTGGCTCTGTGGTAGCCTGTGGCTGTTGTGTTTGGTCGGTTTGGGTTATGTTTTGACTGCTCTGGTTAGTTGGCGCGCCACCGGCTTGTTGCTGGCTGACGGTGGTTTCGGCGAGCGCCTCGGGATTTTGCAGTTTTTCACGCATACTTTGGGTAATGTTATAACTTGAATAAAGCAGTTCGATAATTTGTTCGGTAGTCAATTTAACTGTTTTTAGCCCGAGCGATGACAACCCTTGACTGACCACATCGAGCCGTTGCGCCAACTCGGTTTTGATTTTTTCAAATTCCGCCAGTGATACCTGCAGGTTACCATGTTTAGGTGCAAAAATGCCGGTTTTGATATCGGTTTTTGTGTAAGGTACAACA
>CAZPNA010000102.1:0-2335 GCA_964588135.1 uncultured Candidatus Saccharibacteria bacterium
AACCCTTCTTCAGGCATCGGGCACCGAAGTTGGTCTGCTTGCCGGTGAGCCGGGTAATTCCGAGGTCGGGCACTCCAACATCGGCTCGGGCAAGGTGGTTTGGCAAAACTTGCCGAAGATTGATAGATCTATCGACAGCAAAGAATTTGCCAATAATTATAACTTGGGTCAACTTTTTGCTCATTGCCGTACCAATAATCGGCCATTGCACCTAGTCGGCTTGGTTTCTGATGGCGGAATCCACTCGCATATCGCACATTTGGTGGCGGTTATCGAAGCGGCAGCGGCTAGCGATGTCGCCGACATAATCGTCCATTTTATATCCGACGGTCGCGACACGTCACCTAAAAAAGCAAATACTTTTGCTAGGCAACTGGAAGCGATTTTCGCAAAAGTCGGTCGTGGTAGTATCGCCACTTTGACAGGAAGATATTACGCAATGGACAGAGATAAAAATATGGACAGGACCCTCGCCGCTTTCGACCTCTATACACAAAATAAAGGTAAACGGTACCAAAGTTTTAGTGAAGCGCTTGAATCCAACTACAAGAACGGCAAAACCGATGAGTTTGTCGAACCTAGCGTTATCGGTCGCGGTGGCAAAATTCAAAAAGGAGATAGTATTCTGTTTTTCAATTTCCGCTCCGACAGAATGAAGCAGATTTTCGCACTTTTTACCAAAAAAGTTAATACCATATCATGGCCGGACGGTTATGCCATGGCAACAATGGCGCAGTATATTTCCGATACTCATATTCCGATATTGTTTCCTCCGGCGCCACACGAACAAAAAGGGTCACTGGCAGAAATAATCGCAAGGAATAATTTGACGCAATTTCACACAGCTGAAACCGAAAAATACGCTCATGTCACCTATTTTCTTAACTCCGGCCTTAACAAAGCATTTCCCGGCGAGCGCGACTACTTGGTGCCATCAAGAAAAATCCCGTACAACAGAATCCCCGAAATGTCGGCAGGTGGCATCACAGAAGGCCTATTGCAAGCCATTGGGCAGAATTACGGGTTTATTGTTGTCAACTACGCCAACGGCGATATGGTTGGACATACCGGTGTTCTCCAGTCAGCTGTTAAAGGATGCGAAGTGGTTGATGCTTGTTTGGGCAAGGTTTTTACCAAGGCAAGCGCCAACGGATATAAAGTGATTTTGATATCCGACCACGGCAATTGCGACGAAATGGTCAACGATATCGAGAACACCCCCAACAAAGAACATACCCTCAACCCGGTTCCTTTTGTCTTATGCGATTTCACTCGCCAGCCATTTGGAAGTAATAATGCCATATTAACCAAAGATGAATATGTCGATTATGCGGCCGGAGACCCGGTTGCTATTCTCGCCGATATTGCGCCGACAATTCTTGCTCAAATGAATATTCAAAAACCCGACGTTATGGTCGGCATGGACATTACACAAAGCCTCGACAAACAATAACCCCTCTTGGCTTGCTTGATGCCAAGCCTGCTTGCCGTCCGTAATCTTGATGAAGGACGGTCTCCCCTTATTACAGGGGAGAAGTTTAAGATCTGCAACCCCCCTCCTTACTAAGCCCGTGCCAAAGCAGGGTCGAAGCAGAGGGGCAGTCAAAGTAATCTTTGACAGGGAGGTAATACTTTCGGGTGAAGATTTAGGATTTTCTGCTGTTAGTGATTCCTTAGAATAATTAGGTTAATTAGATCAATTAGACTAATTTTCTTTTCCTTCTATATAGTACAAAAGTGATTAGTCCTAGAACTAAGAGTCCTGCAAGAATATATATAATAACTAGATAACGGTTGCTCTTCTCCATCTCCACCTTAAGCTTGCCGTTATCAACCGTAACACTGAATTTAGTATCATCAGTAGCTGAACTCTTTAGTTCGGTGTTATCAGCCAGTTTGAAACTATCTATTGCGGAAGCGGTGTGTTCTCCTTCTCCTAGAGTCTCTGAAGCATTGTTGATGGTATAAGACCAGTATCCTGTATCATCAACACTGGATGTTAACTCCATTGGTGTGGAATGAATAGATAAGTATATCGTATCTCCCTTGTAGCCCGAGCCTTCAATAATTAAGTCTGTGTCATTGGTACTAGTGATGTTTTTGATAGTTGGTGTTTCAGGACTAATATCAATAGTTTGCTCATAGACATATTCATTACCTTCTTTGTCATATCCTGTTACCTTAACAGTGTATCTATTGGGAGATGAATACTTGTGATTAACAATACGCCCTTCATCGGTTTTACCATCACCAAAGTCCCAGAGGTATTTAGTTATTGATTTACCGGGGAAAAGGTTTGTAGCATCAAATCTAATAGATGAGTCCATGGTACCGG
>CAZPNA010000103.1:0-2283 GCA_964588135.1 uncultured Candidatus Saccharibacteria bacterium
TTTTAATACTGGCAATGTTACCACCTGCAAGCGTATTATCAATAAATTCGACTATCTTTATCATCTCCGCTTCTTTCATTCCTCTACTTGTAACGGCAGGCGAACCCAACCTGATTCCGCTAGTTACAAATGGCGGCAGAGGATCAAACGGAATTGTATTTTTATTAACAGAAATACCAACTTCGTCCAACATTTTTTGCGCTTGCTTACCGTTAATTTTGTACGAACGTACATCTAGTACTAGAAGATGGTTATCTGTCCCACCAGATACAATATGTTTGCCTCTTTTTATAAATTCTTCTGATAATACCTTTGCATTTGCTATTATCCGTTTAGCGTAGTTCTTGAAATCGGGCGACATTGCCTCCTCAAATGCTACCGCTTTGGCGGCAGTAATATGGTCGTGTGGCCCACCTTGCAGACCGGGAAACACCGCTCTGTCGATATCACTAGCGTATTTCTCTTTACAAAAAATGATAGCGGAGCGCGGACCTCGCAGTGTTTTATGAGTTGTTGTCGTCACCACATCGGCATAGCCAAATGGCGAGGGGTGAACTCCAGTAGCAACTAGTCCTGCGATATGTGAAATATCAGCCATAAGAATCGCACCAACGCATTTTGCAATTTTTGAAAACTTTTTAAAATCGATGGTCCGCGAATATGCAGTTGCACCGCAAACAATCAATTCCGGCTTTTCTTTTTTTGCTACTGATTCTATTTTTGCGTAATCAATTTTTTCGGTAACCCTATCTACTCCATATGATGCCACCTTATATGCCTTACCACTAAAATTCACTGGAAGCCCGTGAGTAATGTGACCGCCTTGGTCCAGTTTTAACCCCATTATCTTATCGCCGAAATCAAGAAGTCCAAAATAAAACGCCAAATTTGCACGGGTTACCGTATAAGGCTGAACATTAACATGATAATCCGTCTTAAATAATTTTTTTGCTCGCATAATTGCAAGATTCTCAACATCATCAATAACCTCATTACCACCATAATATCTTTTATGTGGATATCCTTCCGAGTATTTGTCCGTTAAAATGGAACCCATAGCCTCAAGTACCGATTTCGACACATAATTCTCTGAAGGTATCAGCTCAATACCTTCTTTTTGTCTTTTTTGCTCGGCCTCAATCAGCCTAGCAACTTCACGATCGTGTTTTTGTAAAGCGCTCAATCGATTTGCTCCCATATACTTCTTATTTCGCCAATTAAATACATTGAACCGGTTACCAGCACTGCTCCATCTTTTTGGCATTCATCCATCGCTCTATTAATCGCTTTTTGGTATTTCTTTATGTATAAAGCTTTCTTGCGCAGTCTTTTTGGCATAATTTCTTTTATATCACCAAATCTCATTCTTTTTGGAGATGATTTGGTTTTAGGAAATTTTGTAACATAGATTTTATTTACTTTTAATTCCGACAGTGATTTCAACATACTCCCTGCATCCTTACCATGCTTAAAAGCAACAACAAGTGATACCTTTTTACCGTCAAACACCTTTTTAGCGAGTTTTACGAGGGCTTCCATTTTATCTTCGTTGTGGGCCGCATCCAGAATTACTAATGGATCTTTATGGATAGTCTCAAACCTCCCGGGAATCCTCGCACCCTCTAGACCCTTTGTTATCGTCTCGTTGCTGATTTTTTTGAAACCGTGCCTTCTGTTTAGAATCTTGCCCACCAGTGCGGCAACACCAGCATTCTTTGCTTGATGGCTCCCAGTTAACCCGACTCTAACATTCTCACCCTTATACGTTGGCGTACTTATATCGGCTATCAGGTATTCAGCTTTCATATCCTTTACCTTGTATCTGACGATGTCGGACACATTGTAAAACCTACTCCCAAGTTGCTTGGCTCTTTTTTCGAAAATTTCCACAACACTTTTTTGGGTAGCACCGCAAACAACCGATGCATTTTTCTTAATAATCCCCGCCTTAACCATTGCTATTTCTTCAACCGTTTTACCCATAAAACCTGTATGGTCAAGTCCGACATTGTTGATGACTGATACAACAGGGATAACAGCGTTTGTAGAATCACCATATCCGCCAGCACCAACCTCGATAACGGCAATATTCACTTTTCTTTTGGCAAACCAGTAAAGAGATATTGCAGTTAAAAACTGGAAATAGTCCGGCTTGCCGTACGAACCTTTAGCAACAGTTTTATCGTAAGCGCGCTTTACTCTATTAGCTATCCCGAGATACGTCTCAACTCTTGGATATTTGCCGTTTACCTGTGTTCGCTCTCTCATTGACTGCAAGTGTGG
>CAZPNA010000104.1:0-2274 GCA_964588135.1 uncultured Candidatus Saccharibacteria bacterium
AATATTTTACCAGATTATTGCTCGATTGAAAAAAATCTTATTTTTATGTATAAACCCTTGACATTATCACAATTATCTGCTATCATTCATTATGGTAGTTGAGGGTGTCACTTAGTGGCTAACTTAACACCTACACAGACACAGCACACTGGCAGGCAGTCGCCACTTGAGTGGCGAATATCCTACTAGAAAGTAGCTCACCCGAGGCGCAAGCGGAACCACCACCCGCATGCGCCTCTCTTTTTGTAATATACCCAGCCAACCTACGAGGTTGGCTGGTTTTGGTTCAGCTGGAATTATTAATCAATTGTCATGCATTACCCTACTATACTACCTGGTTCTATATCACCCATTGTCGTTAGTAGTACAATTTCTCTTTCCTCCCCTTCTGTCTCGTCGCTTGCAGCGAGGAGCATTCCCTGACTCTCGACACCCATCAGTTTTCTTGGCTTGAGGTTAGCAACAATAATTATCTGCTTGCCGATAATATCTTCCGGCGAATAACTTTTTCCTATCCCTGCAACAATTTGTCGTTCGTCATCGCCTACTTCAACTTCAAGTCTCACCAACTTTTCCGAACCATCTACCCTCTCTGCTTTTTTGATTGATGCTACTCTCAAATCTGCTTTTATAAAATCCTCATAATTTATTTGATCCATTTTTTACACTCCAGTTAATTATTTATCTATGAGACCGCTCTAAAAACTCATCATAGTTGTCATTTCGATGAGTATGTCGAGGAGAAATCCCATCACTATCAGATACGAGATTTCCCCGCCTAGACTCGTGCTAGTCGAGGCTGGTCGGGATTACCCTCGAAATGACAACGCTATAACTTCTTTCAACGGTCTCTATCTATCGATGTCAAATAGCTTTGTTTTCTTTAATTCTTTTCTCCGGTCTTTATAGTCAGGAATATATTTTTCAACCAAAGACCAAAAACGTTTACTGTGGTTCATCTCAATAAGGTGGCATAATTCGTGAACAATCACATAATCTGCAATACTGGCAGGTAAATTTATCAGTTTATAACTGAAGTTCAGGTTGCGTTTACGCGAACAGCTCCCCCACGTGGTTCGTCCGTTTTTAATACTAATTCTATTATATTTTACGCCGATCGTTTTAGAAAATAATTCAACCTTATTTTTTATTATTTTACGAGCGTACTCTTTGTTGTTGATGTAATCATTTCTATCTTTTTCTATCTTTACTGATGATTTTTTTACTAACTCCAATTTCTCAAGTATCCAGCTTGATTTCTCTATAATGAAACGCTCGACAATCCAATTACTGACAAAGTAAGGTTTGGTTACAATCACTTGACCGGTTGGCCTTATCGACAGTCGGATACACTTCGATCTACGGTTTCTACGCAGTGTGTAGGATATATTATTTTTGTTCATAGAAAAAACGTCTATTCGTGAACTTAAAATTAATAGTGTAGTTATTGTGTGATAAAATATATCTGTCGTATTGCTACTTTGGCCGGTAGCTGATAGCTGTCAGTCGCGAGACGCAAGTTAGCCAGTGCAAGTAGCAATGCGGTGCATGCGGTTGCGGATCCTTGTTTAGCAGGGGTCCGCTCCAAAAACTCTCGGGCAGAGGTGCAAACCCACTCTGCCCGTCTTTTTTTGATCACAAGTTTTACAATCCAAGAAAGTCAAGTATTTTATAGACCACAAATGCTGGCCAGACAAATGCTTTGAGGACGCCCAATACTCCAATCCAGAAAGTGTCGGAGTTTTGAATAAAATAAATTAGCGCTCCCACAAGTCCCAGTCCATACACTGCCCCGCCACCACTATTGTGCCAATTACCTTTATTGTGTTCACTGCAACACTCATCTTTTATCTTTTGTTTAATATCCTCTTTTTTCATATAGCTCCTTTCTAATTATTATTATCTATAATCTTAGTCATAAAATCAACGCCTAACAATTTTTCACACCTACCCCACTTTGTTAAGATTACGAGGGGCACGCGAGGTGTGATGTCGCTGGTTGGGGTATTATATTGTGGGTTTGCTATAATATTAATAACATCAATTAGGAGGAAGTATGGAAACGGAAAAAGAAACACCGAAAAATATTGTGAGGGCGATTGCCGGAGAAAGCATGGCGCGCAATAAATATACTTTTTTTGCGTCACAAGCAAAAAAGGATGGTTACGAACAAATTGCTGCAATTTTTATAGAAACTGCTGATAACGAGAAGGAGCACGCAAAAAGGCTTGTGAAGTTATTAGATGGTCCGATGGAGTCATCACTTGAAAAATT
>CAZPNA010000105.1:0-2263 GCA_964588135.1 uncultured Candidatus Saccharibacteria bacterium
GGTTCTGACATGGTTTTTGTCACCTGCGGCATGGGTGGTGGCACAGGAACCGGCGCAGGTCCTGCAATTGCCGGTATTGCTAAAGAACTCGGCGCGTTGACGGTTGGTGTCGTTACAAGGCCATTTAGTTTCGAAGGCTTGCGCCGGCGCAAGGTTGCCGACGCCGGAATCGAAGAATTAACAGATAAAGTTGACACACTTGTTGTTATCCCCCACGATAGATTACTGCAAGTCATCGACAAAAAGACATCACTTAATGATGCGTTCTTGATTGTTGATGATGTCTTGCGACAAGGTGTTCAGGGTATTGCTGACTTGATTACACTCCATGGAATCATCAACGTTGACTTTGCTGATGTAAAAACAATCATGAAAGACGCCGGCTCCGCTCTTATGGGTATTGGTCGCGCAACGGGTGACAACAGAGCTATTGAAGCGGCGCGAGCGGCCATCGATTCGCCATTACTCGAATTGTCGATTGATGGTGCTCGGGGCATTCTCTTCAACATCACCGGCGGTCCCGACCTTGGAATGTATGAAATTGATGAAGCGGCTAAGGCGATTACCGAAGCTGCTGACCCTGACGCAAATATCATTTTCGGATCAATTATTGACGATGCTATGAGCGGTGAAGTTAAAATTACAGTTATCGCAACTGGTTTCCAAACCGATGAGACGGGGTTAGTTGAAGAGCGTCAGCCGAAGGCTCAAAGGCCTACTCCGGTTGGCGGATATAATCAAATGCCTGCCAGACCAACTATTGAACCGTTCGGTTCTAGACCTAAAGTACAAAGACCTATCGTTACACCGACCCCCAAGCCGGAGATGGAAGAGCCGGAAGCGGAAGAAGACGAACTCGAAATCCCCGCGTTTATCAGAAGAAAGCTGAAGTAACACCTCCCACCACCCCGTCAAGGATTACCTTGACCGCCCCTCCTCGGGCAGGAGGGGAGTTGAATACAGCTTCTCCCCTGTAACAAGGGGAGACGGATTTGTACTCAAATCAAGAAGGGTGCGTAATTGTCATCCTGAGTGGAGGATAAACCCGTAGCGAAGGATCTGATGCAAGGGATCCCTCTGTTCGCGAGTACACTCAATCGGGATGACAATCTTGGATTCCACCTTTTACTTTCTACCTTCTACTTTTGACTATGCAAGGACTTATCCACAGGTGTTGGCTAAGGTGATGGATTGGTTGGGCGTTATAACCCAAAGTGGCATAAATTGTCCCACCACAATATATTGTGGTTTAATATTGTAGTAAGCACTAAATATAGTGGTTTAGGTAATAAGGAGATACCATTGGAATGTCCCAAGTGTCATAAGAGCGAAATCATAGTGGTAGATTCGCGCGATGTCGACGAAAATACTATTCGCAGGCGCAGAGAATGTTCCAAATGTCACTATCGCTTTACCACTTATGAAAAAGTTGAGCCGGTGCGCTTTACTGTGCAAAAAAAGGACGGTAGTGTCGAGCCGTATGACCGAGCCAAGATGATTAAGGGTATGACGCTTGCAACTGAAAAACGCAATATCAGTAGTGATAAATTAGATGAGGTAGCTGACAAAATTGAGCATAAACTAGTTAGAACAGGGAAATCAATAATTTCGTCTCGTAAAATTGGCGATGCGGTCATCTGCGAGCTGAAAGAACTTGATGATGTCGCGTATTTAAGATTCGCATCGGTTTACAAAGAATTTCGTTCAGGCAAATCGTTTGAAAAAGAAATTAAAAAATTAAATAGGTAACCCTTCGATTCCGCGATTACGCTTCTCTCAGGGAATATTGTCTGAGTAAGTGTAACCACGCATTGAAGACTTACCTTGGATAATACCCTTCGAGACGACCGGGTAAATCTAATAAAAATTTAAGGAGGAATATGGCGCCGATTGCACGAATAGACTACGAAGCAGATATTTTGGAGGTATTAGCTAGCGACAAGGCGGAGAAAAAAACTGAAGCTAAAAAGAAAACCGTTACCAAAACAAAAGTAACCAAGAAAAAAACTACCAATCAGACACAAGAGAAAAAGGTTGATAATAAGCGACTTGTTGTTGATAGATATCTTACCAGTGAAATCGTCGGCGATCCGCTTGACGATGTTGATTATGAACTTCGCAAAACCCAAATCACCAATACAGATGGCTCGGTGATTTTTGAAATGTCGGGCGCCGAAGTACCTAAAAGCTGGTCTAAAGTTGCCAGTGACGTCTTGGTGAGTAAGTATTTTCGAAAAGCTGGTGTACCACAATTAGATATTGA
>CAZPNA010000106.1:0-2208 GCA_964588135.1 uncultured Candidatus Saccharibacteria bacterium
CCTTGCGTATCCTTTTTCAGCAAGCTTTCTGATTTGCGGACTCATGAAGAATGATGTAATACCAAGACGTTTCTCGCAACACGCTCTTATAACTGGCTCAAACCCCACACTGTCTGCGGGGTTGGCACAATGAATAGTGATATCACCCACTGTTTCAGAACGGCGGGCGACAGCGGCAGCGAGATCGCAGGCTACACCGCAAACGCCAGGAAGGTAGATTTTGCAACCTTCTCCGACGTGTATCTCGATTGCCTCGTCGGCGGTGACGACCTTGTTGGCATACTTCTTTTGCCACGTCATTGGCTTTTCTCCCTTTCGGCGGCGGGCTGCACAGAGATGCTGTCTTGCTTGGTTTGCATCACGTTTAGTTATCAAGGAACAGTATTACTGGCGATATTATTCATATCAAAAAATTCTCTTAAAGGGAACAGGAATTGTCATATCGTTCGAGCTTGTAATCAAACGAGAACCTAAAACGAGAATAGTTCTCATCCTGATTACAGTATTCGAACAGTATCGTTCGAGGTGTAATCACCGAGAACTACCATTGTTTATTCGCTGATCTTAGCTTTGTAAATGTTGGAATCAGTAATAGCCCAGAGGACTTTGTCTTTAAAATAAAAATCAAAACCTTGCCAATTCTCCCAAGAATCGGGCAGGAAATAACTCTCGATGTATTTGCCACTGCGTGTTACTTTTGTTAATCTCCACAATTCCGGTACCCATTTATCTTTATGCAAAATATAGACATCGTTGGAATCTAGGTTGGCATACAGCGCTTTTGGATCGTTAATAAAGCCATCGCTGGGCAACTCACTATATTCGATTGCTTCTCGCCCCGAGCTGGTGTATTTAATAATATTTCCATTTTTCATAAGTACGAGGATACTACCGTTGACAGCGATATCAACGCCGTCTTTCAACTCGCTACCTTCCGGCGTGCTATAATCCTCGCCTTCACTATAACCGGTTTCCAGTGGCGAGTATTTGACTATTTTAGCATCGGCGGAATCTAGAAAGTATAGGTTTTCATTAAAATATTCGAAAGCTACTGCCGGCGACCAACTGCCCGCCGATAATTTTACATCGCTAAATGTCCTGTCTTTCGCATTGAAGCTTAGCATTTTACTATCGCCAAGAATATATGTTTTTTCCGATTCGCTATCTTGCGCGATGGCTTGGATAGAATTGACGCCACTAATATCGTTGTTTTCGTCGCCGGGCACCTTGGTGGTTAATAAATTGTTGATGGCAAAGCCATAATCTTTAAATCCGGAAATAATATTTCTGCCACCCCACGGGGCAACGGTTTCCGAATTATCGATAGTTTTCGTATTGGTAAGTCCGCCAAGTTCTTCGATGGCTTGTTTTTTTAGTTCGGTTAGTGATGGTGGCAATTCTTGAGTTTCTTCGACTTCGCGTAGCTTATCAAATATCTCCGTAAGTTCTTCGATGGCAACTTCCTTATCGTTGTAGGCAGATAATAATTTTACCTTATTGAATTTATCACTTAGCTCGGTGATAGTGTCTTGGAGTACCGAATCTGTTGTGCCAAGTGTATTTCTATTTTGTACCCGACTTGCCAGTATTAAAATTATCAAAACTATAAGAAGCGCCGCGCCCCAAATGCCATATTTGCGCGCTTTGCCCTGTGGTGAATTACCACCCCCAAAATCAAATTTTTCGGTGATAGATTGTGCCAGTGGCTGAACTTTTTCCTTGACCTTGTTTACCACTTCGGGTGTTTTTGTGGGCGAAGTAGATGCACGACCGCGATTTAACTTGGACATTAGTTTGTCGCTACCGCTTTTTGCAACTCCAAAAGTTTTTTTGGCCGCTGACTGGACGTGGGGTTTAATATGAGTGTCAAATTTTTCATCGGCTTTTGCTAGCGCGCCACGGATGCCGGTTTTCATTTTAGAAAAAGCAGGGGACGTAGCGGGCATTTTGACTCTCGATAAACCGCCGCGCAGACTGCTCCATGCGGAACCCATGCCACCCTGGTCCATATAGATAGTATCGGTTTTGTACTCTAGCGGTAGCGCGGCGGCTTCTTGCCGCGTCGCCATTTCGACTACTAGCGCCTCACCGGCCATTGCCTTATTTCTTTTAAGGATATTAGCAAACTCCTGCGCGGCAAGAGCGGGTGGATTGGCGCAAGCAATATTGCGCACGGTATCAATATCGATTGTCTTAAAAAACAAGGGG
>CAZPNA010000107.1:0-2201 GCA_964588135.1 uncultured Candidatus Saccharibacteria bacterium
AGAAGGTTGGAATCGACCTCCCCTAACCCCTCCTTATAAAGGAGGGGAGCTGGATTCAACTTCTCCCCTTTAAAAGGGGAGACAGGCTGAAAGCCAAGAGGGGTGGGACACGGGGTGTCTATTGATATCCATCACTTTTTTGGTTATCATAATCTATCATGTCCTTTCGGGCGTGATGGACGTTGACAATCTCAACCGACCTTGGGTCGGAAAAGGAGTGAGTGCAGTGGCAAAGATCCTCGTGCTTGAGGGAAACGAAGTTTCTGCTTTGGCGGCGAAGTTTGTCCTTGAGGGTCGTGAGGTAGATGTTTGTGCAACGACCTGTGTCGAGACGTTTTGCAGTTTGGCCGAAACTGGTGATTTCGATATCGTTATTATCGGCGAAATGCCCGATGAGAAAAGCGATGATGTTCGCCGGATTATCGAAACGCTTTGGGTTCTTCAGGAATCAACCGATATTAGCTCTGTAGTCATCAACTTCTCGGATCGAACTGATATGAATCGTATCGCAAGTATCAGTGTGCCCAGGTCACTTGGGCTCTCGCTGTTGATTGATGCGGTTAATAGAGTTATAGACGAATGTGCCGCCGACCCATTGCGCCAAAATGGAAAGGAGTGAGGCAGAGTGGCGAAGATCCTCGTGTTCGATGGAGACAGCGAAACAGCAAGACGGCTTGCGTATATTCTCGGGCGAAACAAGGGAGACAAGGTCGAATCAGTTACCGACTTTGATGAACTTTCAGAGCGGGTTGGCGAGGCGTTTGATGTTGTTGTAGTTGGCGACCCTGTGGTTGGCTACACGAATCTTGATGCTGTTCGGCTAGTTTTTGAGCACAAAAATGTGCGCTCAAAAGTAATCGCAATATCAAAATGTGCCGACGAAGATCAGGTATCGGCGGTACTCCAGCTTGGCGTCAATTCGCATCTCACCAAACCAGTTGCTCCCGAGGCGGCAAGAGAGGTTCTTAGGGAAGCTCTTGGACGATAATGTAAGGCACCATCGCTTTTTTCGGGCGGAGAGGTTCACCCCTCCCGCCCTTTTTCATACCCAATTTATCTTATAAACCAAAGACTGCACCACCTCGGAGACCTGGCGTAAAGGTTCATAAGTATCAGATTATATTAATGTCTATGGACCGACTAGCCAACCTCGTAGGTTGGTTATTTTTGGTTAGGGTGATTGACTGGGGCGGTGAATTCTGGTAATCTTTTATCAAAGAGGGTCGGAGTAAGGGAGCCCACAGGCTGATGATAATCATCCTGATGAAGGACTTCTCACCCTGGCTCTCTAAGTCAAGCACGCGAATACACTCGAAATATCGCTAAAGTGTCACGCGAACAAAAAGAAAGAGAGAGAAAAATGGACTTTAAAGAAGAAGACAATAGGCCCGATGTGGCTGATGCCGGCCTGCCAAAATTGCCGGTAGATGACGAAAATGAACCAGTAAAACACTCAACGGATGAGCCGAATCAACGATCCACCGGCGAAACAATGGAAACTATCCAGCCGATTGGCTCGCAACAAGCCGAAGCTATGCCACCGGTCGACACCGCTAAAACCGATGTCGAAAACCCCCAGCCCAAGCGGCCAATATCAGCCGATGTAAAACAAGCCGTAACCGAGGTTGGTGACAAACAGATGATACTGGAAACAGGTAAACTTGCGGGGTTGGCTGACGGTTCTATCACCGTCCAATATGGAGATACGGTAGTTCTCGCTACCTGTGTGGTATCACCCGAACCTAACGAAACAGCGGATTTTTTCCCGCTCCTTGTTGATTACGAAGAAAAATTCTATGCTGCCGGTAAAATTTCCGGTAGCCGATTCATTAAACGCGAAGGTCGCCCAAGTGACGATGCCGTTCTCGCCAGTCGCTTGATCGATAGGCCTCTGCGACCGCTTTTCCCCAAAAATTTCCGTCATGATGTTCAAGTCATTGTCACAGTTCTAAGCTACGATGGGCAAAACGACCCTGATATTCCGGCAATTGTTGCCGCCTCAACGGCAGTAATGCAAACCAAAGCTCCTTTCAAGGGGCCTGTTGCTGCGGTGCGCGTCGGTCTCATTAACGACGAATTTATTGTTAATCCTACCCGCGACCAACTAAAAGAATCAAAATTGGATTTAGTAGTAGCTGGCACCAAAGAAAAAGTGATGATGCTAGAAGCTGGCGCTGGCGAAGTACCGGAAGATAAAATGT
>CAZPNA010000108.1:0-2199 GCA_964588135.1 uncultured Candidatus Saccharibacteria bacterium
CCGCGGCGTCAATAGGTACAATCTTAAAGGCCCGCGGTTTTTCAATTTATATGCAAAAGTTTGACCAGTATCTAAATGTTGATGCTGGCACGCTTAACCCCGGAGAACACGGAGAAGTATTTGTTACTGAAGATGGAGCAGAAACTGATTTGGACCTCGGGCATTACGAGAGGTTTATTGATACAAACTTAAGTCAGAAATCATCAATCATGACCGGCAATATTTATGATGCGATACTACGCGGGGAACGTGAAGGAAAATATTTAGGCAAAACAGTTCAAGTAATACCCCATGTTACCGATGAGGTAAAAAAAAGAATTCACGAGGCCGCCAAAAAAAGCGGGGCTGATATACTAATTACCGAAATTGGCGGTACGGTCGGGGACTATGAAGGTATGCACTTTCTCGAAGGAATCAGACAAATGGAGCGTGACGCTGGAAGCAGTAATGTTGCCTATATACATGTCGGATTTCTGCCATATTTAGAAGTCACCGAGGAATTAAAAACTAAACCAATCCAAAATAGTATTCACAATCTTCAATCGATTGGTATCAAACCCGACATAGTTGTCTGTCGGTCAGACCACAAAGTAAAAAAGAGCCAACTGGAAAAAATTGCGCTCTTTGGAGGAATGGACCAAGAGGCGGTTATTGCTATGGAAACCGTATCGTCGGTTTATAAAGTGCCGCTTATTCTGGAAGAGAACAAGGTTGCCGATGTATTATTTAGAAAATTTGGATTAAAAAAAACAACTCCCAAATTAGATAATTGGAGAAAATTGGTAGATGTTATCGACAAACAAGATAAGCCGATTGTTAAGATTGGACTAGTCGGAAAATATATGACTATGAAAGATACATATCTTTCAGTTATCGAGGCTATCAAGAGCGCGGCATATAATAATGGTTGTGAACCAAAAATACAGTGGATAGACTCGGAGAAAATCGAAAACGGCAAATTGTCATGTAATATTATCAAAAAAGTTGATGGGATAGTTGTTCCTGGCGGTTTTGGCTCAAGAGGACTCGAAGGTAAGATAAGAGCAATAAAATTTGCCAGGGAAAATAATATTCCTTTTCTTGGGTTGTGTCTTGGGATGCAGATGGCAGTAGTTGAATATGCTCGCAATGTTTGTAATCTCAAAGATGCAAATAGCGTCGAAGTTAATCCGCGAACAAAAAATCCGGTTATCGATATTATGCCAGAACAAAAAAAGATAAATAAAAAAGGTGGTACCATGAGGTTGGGCGCCTACCCCTGTAACCTTAAAAAAGAATCTCTAGCAGCAAAACTCTATGGCAAGAATAAAATCAGCGAAAGGCACAGGCATCGCTACGAAGTTAACCCGGATTATCATAAAATACTTTCTCAAAAAGGATTATTACTTTCCGGGTTATCACCAGATAAAAGGTTGGTTGAATTTGTTGAATTACCTAACCACAGATTTTTTATTGCAACCCAGGCGCATCCTGAATTTAAAAGCCGACCAAACAGACCACATCCACTATTTGATGGGTTGATTAAAGCCGCTATCAAATAGATTGATAACTTTATCGTTCGAGGAGTAATCGACGAGAACTAGATTTTCTTGAGGACGAACGCAAGAATTATACCGCTAAGAAGCGATGCCATCGATGTATCGAACAATGATATATCGTTTTCTAAAAACAAGTTAACTATTGCTGTGCAAGCAAAAACGATTATCGTAGTTGATATCAAAATCTTTAAATATTCTTTCATTTCAATCTTTCAATAAGTGTTGGGATGTAATTTTTTTGGTCTAATGTTTCTTGGCTACCCGTTGCTATATCCTTGAGGATGATGGTGTCATCTAGCAATTCTCTCTGACCTACAATTAATGCTAATCTCGCTTTTGCCTTTGATGCGGCCTTAAGTTGTGATTTAAGACTAGATTTGGATAGTGATGATTTAATATAGATACCGGCCGACGTAAGCTCTTGTATTACCTTGAACGCTTTTTTCTTAGCACTTTTCCCAAGTTGGATTATATAAACAATATTCGGTTTTGTGCAGGGAAGGTTGATATTTTTATCATCAATAAGTTTAATAAGTCTTTCGACTCCCATTCCGTACCCGACTGCCGGCGCAACTATGCGACCAAACTTTGCAACTAAGTTGACATATCTGCCACCGGCGGCAATTGACAAACCTTTGGTATCTCCAAATTTGGATATAAA
>CAZPNA010000109.1:0-2192 GCA_964588135.1 uncultured Candidatus Saccharibacteria bacterium
CAACCCTAATGATATCACCCAGACTCTGTCCTATCAAGACAACTTGGTCGCCAACTTTTGCGTTTAAGCCGGTTACATCAACAATTGTCATATTCATTCCAATAGTCCCCACCACTTTAACCCGTTTACCGTTAAACAACACCTCTGCCTTGTTTGATAGTGATCGCGGATAACCGTCGGCATAACCAACTGGCAAAACCGCCAGTGACGCGATACGCTGTGTTTTGTGCGTTAGGTTGTAACCAACGAAACTGCCTTCACTCACTCTTTTGACTTGGACGATTTTGGTTGACCACTTGAGAATCGGTTTAAGACCGGGAAGTTCTCCGGCAATACCGAAAAGTGCCGCGCCGGGGCGAACAGCGTCAAAATGGGCTTCGGGATATTTTGAAATTGATGTGGTTGATGCCATATGGACTGGTGGCAATTCTTCAAAACCACCTTGCTGCAGAAGAAATAATGCCGATTGTAGCTCCTTGACTTGCTCGCGCGAATAGGCGGTATTTTCGCTGTCGGCAAAATGGGAGTAGATTGCTTCCAAAATAAGGTATGGTTCTTGTTTTATGGCGCGAGCAAAATCGGCAACGTCGTTTGGGTTGACACCGAGCCGGTGCAAACCGGTATCGATTTTGATATGAACCCGTAAAGGCGCATGGCTATTGGATGCGGTTTTCGCTAGCGTTGTCACATCCTCTTTGTTAAAAAGAGTTATCTGCAAACCATGTTCAATAACGCGCTGATATTCGCTCGGTTGAGTGTAGCCTAAAACCAATATCGGCGCGCGGATCTTAGCTATGCGCAACTGAATGCCCTCATCGACATCGGCTACTGCGAGGGTATCTGCACCCGCCGCCCACACCGTTCTGGCAATTTCAACAAGACCATGACCATAGGCATTGGATTTAATAACTGCGATGATTTTGGTTTCCGATTCGATATTGTCTCGAATTTTTTCGAGATTGCTGCGCACCGCGTCTAGGTTGATGTTGATCCAGGAAAGCATGATATTAAGTAATAAATAATAAGTAATAAGTAATAGATAGTAGTTAACTGTTTAGTGATTTTTTCATGGTAAGTAGGCTCTTGGCTAAAATTCGACATATTTCATCTAACTCACTCAATAATTTGCTAATTTTATCATTATCTACTTTTATGTTGCCGTCTCTTAATAGACAGAGCCAATATTGAGATTCGTTAGCACTCTTTAATGCAATACGATAGAATTTTGCAAACTCTTTTTTCGAGGAGGCACATTTCGCTTCGATAATATTCGCGCCAATTGATGTTGCAGAACGCAGTAGCTGGCTACATATTATTCTACCGATCGAACTGGTCGGAATTCCTTGGCAAAAGTCGATAATATCAAGCGAGAAATGATATGCTCGTCTACCCAGGTTATTTTTTTGATTACGAACATTGTTGATCGGCATTTTATCACCTATCCCCTATTACTTATTCGTTATTACTTATTACTTATTATTTATTACTTATTCATCATTCTCTCTGACTTTATTTCTTTCTCGAGGGTAGCTTCGGCAAAATCTTTCAGGTGCATATGCACCCTACTTGATATATTACTTGGAATTTTCAGTCTTACAACCTGCTCCCATGGTTGACGCAAATATCGGAGCGCTTTAATAGTGTCAGTGTCGATGGCGCGGCCGACAGCGGTATTGTCGATTTTACAGACAACTCCGCCCGAGGATGGACTGAAGATTAGGTTATCATTTATTGATAATTTTTTACTGGTTACGGCACACCTGTCGAGTTCCGGTTCGTAACCGAGCATCGCAAGACAATTGTAAATAAAATAATCAACTGCTAGGTTTGAGTGGTTTTTTTCGATGTTGGAAAGCGCACCACTCAACAATTTATATAGGTTAGGATGAGGTTCTTCGTCATGGATCATACCACTTAATAACTCGCCGACAAAACAGGCGTTTTTGGTTTTATTTAAACTGTCGGTGATACCGCAGTGCGATGATACGATTTTCACCTCCGTGAGAATATCCAAATTTTTTCCTCTGGCAGCGACGAAATCGACTTCGCAAAAAAGGTCAGTGGCGCTAGCAAAACGGCTTTTTGGTCGGCGAGCTCCTTTAGCGATAACGGTTACCTTACCGAACCTATCACTAAAAAAAGTGACTAGCCTATCGGCTTCACCGATATTGTCTCTCCTGATAACAATCCCC
>CAZPNA010000110.1:0-2176 GCA_964588135.1 uncultured Candidatus Saccharibacteria bacterium
GCAATTAACAATATAGAAATCAGAAGCCCCCAGCTCCTGCTGGGGGAGTATCACTAAATAGTTTATAAAGTTCTTAAAGTTAGTAAAGTTTATAAAGTTAAATAGTATCATCCTGAGAGAATGCAATCATAGTTGAAGGATCTGATTCCGATCTTATTTTTATCCCTATCATCAGAAGGTTATTCATCCATCACTTCGTGTTTATTTGTCGCGTATAGCGGATTACCGCCACGCGACTGCGCCTGGTTACAGGCTTGGTGCCGAAGAGAGGATTTGAACCTCCAAGGACTTGCGTCCACACGGCTCTGAACCGTGCGCGTATACCAGTTCCGCCACTTCGGCATACGGTAATTATACCTTATGTAACGGGATCATGGCAATACGATAGCTTAATTGTTGTGATATAATCACATTATGGCAAATAAAAAAACTTCTAACTACGAACCTACAAATTCCGAGATTTTAAAGGCGGTAATTGACGGTTTCCAAAAAACGGAACGTCGTTTTGTTGAGATTGAAAACAGAATGGATGGATTCGAAAAACGGATGTGTGGACTGGAAGCACGAATCGATGGATTTGAAGATAGAATTAGTGGACTCGAAGATAGAATTGGTGGACTCGAAATACGAATGGAAAGAGGGTTCTATCTATTACGAGTCGATATCAATTCCCTGCAAACACACTTACCACCTGTTGACATCACGCAATTGTATGAAGATGTTCAAAACATAAAGTTGAAAATAGGGATGAAATAGAATCGTATACTAAAAAACACCTCAAATATTTTGAGGTGTTTTTTGTTGCTCTCAATAGCCTGCTGGCGTCGGTAGATTGCGCGAGTTATGAGAACCACGCAATAACGCCAGCAGACCACCAAAAACAAATAATAATATTTCCTTTAAAAAGTGGTGCACTAAATTCCTGAATTTATCGAAAATTTCGAGTTTATAAAGTTTGTAAGGTTCATAAAGTTTATAAAGTAGGAAAATTAATTCTCTATCGAATGGTAGATTTTCCTGCGGAGGCTGAGATACATCGGTAACAAATCTGGTATGATTGGCAAACCCATTCAACCAGAGAAAGGAGCTACCGATGAAAGTCTTTGCAGCTAGTCCGCCTAATATAATTCAGCCGATATTCAAATATAACTCATGGCATCGTAAGCCCATAGAGCTAATGAGTAATATCTCCCGCTGGAGAAAGATTGCTTACGATATGAAGCTCTCAGCTAACGCCCTGCTTCGCCTTGAATGGATGATATTCTATGAAACTGTCGGCAAAAAAGACGCTTATGTCACTGCCAAGCATTTTGCCATCTCTCCCAAAACCTTCTATAAATGGCACAAGAGATTTGATAATGGTCTTGTTCACAAACTGGAAGACGAATCCAGGGCACCCATTAATAAGAGAAAATGGACAGTTACTATCGAAGAGCAAGTGCGAATCAAAAAGCTCCGTCTCGAATATATCCATTACGGTAAAAACAAGCTCAAGAAACTATATAAAGATAAGTACAATGAAACCATCAGCACGTGGAAAATAGAACGAGTTATTAGATATTACGGTCTTTATCCCAATAAGGCGAAACAAGATAAATTACTCAAGAAGAAGGAATATCGTATCAAAAAGAATCGTATCCAAAATCTTGTAATAAACGACGAACATTGGTTCCTATTCCACCTTGATACTATTGTGATTTATTGGGGTTCTGTAAAACGTTATATACTAACCGCCATAGACCATCATGGTAAAATTGCTTATGCCAGAATGTATAAAAATAAATCATCAAGATCGGCTAAAGATTTTCTTTATCGGCTCCATTATCTAATTGATGCTCCAATAGCCAATGTACAAACAGACAATGGCAGTGAGTTCTACGCGGAGTTTGATAGAGCGCTAAATGAGCTTGAAATAATTCATTGGTTTTCAAGAACAAGAACACCCAAAGACAATTCTATTTGTGAAAGGTTTAATCAAACTCTACAATATGAATGGCTTAATGATGGTAACTTTACACCGGAGATAAATAGATTCAATAGAAATTTGACTCAGTGGCTAGTGGAATATAATTTCCATAGACCACACGAAACATTGGACTATAAAACACCGTTTGAGTATTATGAAGATACATTAGCAAGTAACAATATTTTGTTACCTATGTACTCAGTCAGAACA
>CAZPNA010000111.1:0-2021 GCA_964588135.1 uncultured Candidatus Saccharibacteria bacterium
GGATAAACCTATCCATCACCAGACAGGAGTCTGGATGGTTTCCGTGAATGACTAATTCACTATCCACTCGTTGATATAATTAAATCTATCAAGCGGGTCGGCTAGATATTGAAGGGTATTATTTTGAACGTCATCGGAAGATTGATATAAAACAACTTTTTGCTTCAAGGGAATTTCAACATATTCGTTCTTGATAAGTTCCTTCGCCTCGCTAATTTTTTGTTTTCTCTCGTCCATATTGGATGTGGTTCTTGCCTCTTCGATTTTCCAGTCAACTTCATTATTTTTCAAACCGACAAAATTATTGCCCGGCGAATCAACCCTCGACGAGTGCCAAAACGGGTACAAATCCTCGCCATAACCATAGTCGATGCCAAATAATAGAAGGTCAAAATCTCTGTCGGCGAGCACACCGCTGACCAATGTTCCCGTATCTTGCTTAACCACTTCAACTTCAATTCCTTGATTTTGCAACTTTTCAACAACGCCATCCAGCTCCCCCGCAACATCGGTGGCAGTCGAGGTAACCAATTTTATTTTCAAATTCAGGCTTGATACATCTTCGCCATCGATAATTTTTTTGCGCAAATCGCGATTATCAAAAGGCGATTTTCGTGTATTGAAAAAGACACTGACAAAACGAGGCAAAGCAATTCTTTGCACTTTAAGCTTAGAATTCTCCTCTGCAAGATCCGCGGTTGCGTCGATTTTACCGGTTGCTAGCGCGTTTTTAAGATCATCTTCGTTGTCGTATAATCTTAACACTATTCTTTTTATATAGGGCTTTTCCAAGTGATAATCTTTTTTACTTACAAGAGTGATAGTTTGCTGTGACTGATCTTCGACGACGTAGGGACCTTGTGGGAAAATCGCCTCTGTGGTTACAGCTAAAAAGAAATTACAGGGTTGGGGAAGTTTAAAAACCAATGTTTTTTCGTCAGGGGCAGACACCTCCGCATCGCCGAAAATATCACTATTTTGCTGGATATTTGGAAGCAAAGACGAAGAGGAATATCTTTCATTGATGGTAAACGTATATGTTTGGTGGTCATCACTTTCTTCCCACTTATCGGCAATATCGGCGCCGATAGAGCCGTCTTTTAGATATCTGGTCAATCCAGCGTTAGTTAGACGACCAAGGTCGGGAACACTGTTTACATTATCAACAAGCCACCCTTCAGTATAGGTCATACTAACGCTTTCGGTATCCTGTGAGCGGACATCGTTCACCCAAAGAACAAGCGATAAAAACGCAATCAGAAGCAACGAAATAATCGCTGTTTTTTCTGGTCGCGGAAACACGCGTCGAAATCCCTTTAATGCGAGGAATATTTTTTTTAGGTTAGGTCCCAGGCGACCTATTTTAGGTAAATTCATAGTTGACGCGCCAGTATCGCCACGATTATAACGGCGATAAGCACGAATGTTGTTCCAAGTACTATTGTTGACCAATATAAGAATTTTTCAAAGCCACGACGGGTTGAATAAGCGGCTGATTCACCACCAAAAGCGCCACCCAAACCAGAACCGCGTTGCTGCAATAGAATTGTAGCAATTAGAATAACAGATATGACTAATTCAATGATTTGTAATATCTTTACCATACAAGCACAAAGTTTAGCAGGAGATTTTTCGATGTCAAGAGATTTTACGACCGAAATTCAAAATATAACCATTTTAACCTGAAAACTATTTACTCTATCTACATCATAAGATATAATAAATTCGTTCTGATGATTAAAAATTACATAGTGCAGCAATACAAATATTTTGAGATTTGATATTTGAGATTATTTTATGCGGGTGTAGTTCAGGGGTAGAACGTCTCCTTGCCAAGGAGAAGGCCGGCGGTTCAAATCCGCTCACCCGCTCCAAATCATATTTAATAAAAGGGTGAACGGGTGCAGAACCGCCATGATGATAGTCGTATAAAAAAGAAGAACGATATCAACATGAATCAGGATTGTCGAAAAGTAATAATCGTTGAATCATGACAGAGACGGCTCTTGCGCCTTCAAATC
>CAZPNA010000112.1:0-2004 GCA_964588135.1 uncultured Candidatus Saccharibacteria bacterium
ACTGAAAAACAAAGATGGTACTCCAAAACTCGGACCGGAAAAAAGTGTTAAGCAGGTTATTAACCGCATTGTCGGCTGCTGGCGTCACTGGGGCGAAAAAAACGGATATTTTGCCACAACGCAGGATGCTGTAAATTACGAGCGTGAGATGAAATATATTCTCATTAATCAATTCGGCGCGCCGAATTCACCACAGTGGTTTAACACCGGCCTGGCGTGGGCATACAATATCACCGGACCGGCGCAAGGACATTATTACGTCGATCCCGCAACTGACGAGGTCAAGTTATCGCAGGACGCTTATACACGTCCCCAACCCCACGCTTGCTTTATTCAGTCTTTGAAGGATGACTTAGTCAACCCGGGCGGAATTATGGATCTCATCACAAGAGAAGCGCGCGTATTCAAATATGGGTCGGGTTCCGGTACAAATTTTTCGGCTCTGCGCGGTGAAGGTGAACCACTTTCCGGTGGCGGCACATCAAGTGGTCTAATGAGTTGGCTTAAGATTTTCGACCGTAGCGCCGGTGCTATAAAATCGGGCGGAACTACTAGACGGGCGGCAAAAATGGCATGTCTTGATATTGACCACCCCGACATTGAAGTTTTTATCAATTGGAAAAAGAATGAAGAAAAAAAGGTTGCAGCGCTTATTGCCGCCGGCTATGACTCTGATTTTAACGGTGAGGCATACCAAACCGTATCCGGTCAGAATGCCAATAACTCTGTTCGCGTGACCAAAGAATTTATGCGCGCGGTTGACAAAGGTGCAGATTGGGAATTGCGCTGGCGCACCAACCCCGACCATGTATGTAAAAAATTACCAGCTAAAGATTTGTGGAACCAGATTTGTGATGCCGCCTATTCCAGCGCCGACCCTGGCGTGCAGTATGACACAACAATTAACGAATGGCATACTTGCCCCCAGTCGGGCAGGATTAAAGCATCAAACCCTTGCTCGGAATATATGTTTTTAGATGACACAGCCTGCAACTTGGCGAGCATAAACCTTACTAAGTTTTATGACCCTCAAACAAATGTTTTTGATGTCGAAAAATTCAAGCACGTCACGAGATTGTGGACGGTTACACTGGAGATTTCGATTCTTATGGCGCAGTTTGTTTCCGAGCCGATGGCGCGCAACAGCTACGACTTCCGCACACTGGGGCTTGGCTATGCCAACCTTGGCACACTACTTATGACTATGGGACTATCTTATGACTCCGAGGAAGGAAGAGCGATCGCCGGTGCCATTACCGCAATTATGACAGGGGAGTCATATGCAACCAGTGCGATGATGGCAAAATATCTGGGACCTTTTGCGAAATATAATAAAAATAAATCAGATATGTTGCGCGTAATTCGCAACCACCGACGCGCAGCATACGGCGCGCCGCTACGCGAGTATGAAGATTTGACTATTAAGCCAAAAGGTTTAGACCAAGAATTAACACCGGATTACCTGCTGGACGCGGCGCGCCGATCGTGGGACAAGGCGCTTAAACTCGGTAGAGAATATGGTTTCCGCAACGCCCAAACAACTCTAATCGCTCCTACCGGTACCATCGGGCTGGTTATGGATTGCGATACCACCGGAGTTGAGCCGGATTTCGCCCTTGTTAAATTCAAGAAGTTGGCAGGCGGTGGTTACTGGAAAATTATTAACCAATCAGTTCCGGTAGCGCTAACCAAACTTGGCTATACGCAAAATCAGATTGATGATATTCTCAAATACGCCACCGGTAGCGCGACACTAAAGGATGCACCTCACATCAATCACGAAGTTTTGATTAAGAAGGGATTTTCATCGGCAGACATCGAAAAAATTGAAAAGCAATTGCCGAGTGTTTTTGAGATTGGTTTTGCATTTAACTACCACGTTCTTGGAAGCGAAACAATGAAACAACTCAACATTCTACCCGAAGAATATATGTCGCCCGGTTTTGATATGTTGCTTTCGCTTGGCTTTACCAGCGAGCAAATCGAGGAAGCGGGAGAATATGT
>CAZPNA010000113.1:0-1971 GCA_964588135.1 uncultured Candidatus Saccharibacteria bacterium
ATATAAGACATCAAAAGCCCACTTTCCCTAAATTTTCATTTATTTTCTTTTCTAATTCTTTTGACTGAATAAATTGCTGGTTTAACTCTTTTGTTAGGCGTTGCATCTTTTCTTCGAAAACCTCGTTATCTTCTTCAATAATTTCGGTTCCCACATATCGGCCAGGTGTAAGAACATAATTATTATTTTCAACTTCAGTTATTTTTGCCGCTTTGCAGAATCCCTTTTTGTCTTCGTAGCTACCTTTTTTACTGCGCCAATTATGGTATGTGCCAGATATCAATTTTATATCCTCATCTGTCAATTCTTTATGACGCCTATCAACCATAGTTCCCATTTTTCTCGCATCGACGAATAATATTTCATCATGTCTATTTCTAAATTTATGATTATAGCGATCGCGAGAAACAAACCACAACGTACAAGGAATGGCAACGTTATAGAATAATTTTTCAGGCATTGCGACAATGCAATCAACCAGGCCTGCTTTTATAAGATTTTTTCTTATTTCACCCTCACCTGATGTATTTGACGCCGAAGCGCCATTTGCCATAACGAAACCGGCGATTCCGGTTGGTGCTAGATGGTGGATAAAGTGTTGAATCCAGGCATAATTAGCATTTCCTTTCGGCGGTACACCATATTTCCAGCGAACGTCGTTACGGAATTGTTCGCCATTCCAGTCACTGTCGTTAAACGGAGGGTTTGCTAGAACAAAATCGGCTTTCAAATCTTTATGTTGATCGCTTGCAAAACTATTTCCTTGTAGAATTTTTGAACTGTCAATGCGTCGAAGAGCTAGGTTCATTTTACATAGTTGCCATGTGGTATGGTTGTATTCTTGGCCATAAACGATTACATCATCGCTTCTGCCTTCATGCTCTCGATTAAATTTTTCGGATTGAACGAACATGCCACCGCTACCACAGCAGGGGTCAAAAATTCTACCACTGTACGGCTCGAGCATTTCGACTAAAAGTCTCACGATAGAAGGTGGTGTGTAAAATTCACCTCCACGTTTGCCTTCTGTGTTGGCAAATTGCCCCAGGAAGTATTCGTAAATTCTGCCTAAAATATCTTTGTCGCCGTTTTCCCTGCCCGATAAGTCGATATTGTTGACTATATCAAGCACACCGCCAAGTTGTACTTTGTCAAGATAAGGCCTTGCATAATCTTTTGTTAATACGCCTTTTAGGTCAGGGTTTTCTTTCTCTATTGCAAGCATCGCATTGTCGATGATTTTGCCAATTTCCGGTTTTCTTGCGTTTTTTATAATATTTGACCAGCGTGCTTCTTTTGGCACCCAAAAAATATTATCTTGAATATAGTAGTCCCTGTCTTCTGTTTCCTGTTCGCCTTCTTCATTGATGATTTTTTCACGCTGCTTTTCAAATGAGTCCGAAATGTATTTTAGAAAAATTAGACCAAGTACAACATATTTATAATCAGACGGGTTAAGGTTGCCGCGAAGTTTATCTGCCGCCGCCCATAGCTTTTTTTCGAATCCAACGTTTGCGCTGTTTGAAGCCAACTTTGCTCCTTGTTATTTGAATAAATTATACCATATTTCATGGATAAGATCAATTTATGAATATAGGGGTCGAGTTAGTGCACGGACGTGTAATTACTTGATTAGTTTTAATTCCAACTCATGAGTCGTGCAGAGTTGGTTAGGGTGATTAGAAGTTGATTAGAATTCAATAGAGAGGTCGTGGTCGAGGGGAGATAAAGAGAGAATGGGGGAGTCACCGACAACTAAATCAATTGTTTCGTTGGCGCTGCCGGATTGTTTAAGAATATCGAGCGAAGAAATATCACGCTCTGGCAGAGTAATATCAACTGCAACTTCAAGTTTGTTGCCTGGCTCAAGGGTTGTCCAAAAACCATAGGTTTTATAGCCGGTATAATTGCTTTCATCTACATCAATCACTTTCCCATCGAGCGTAGTGTCACCGACAACATAATCGTCGG
>CAZPNA010000114.1:0-1962 GCA_964588135.1 uncultured Candidatus Saccharibacteria bacterium
CCCCAGTTTTTGTTTTTGAGTCATTTTCACTCCTTAAATATGTTAAGCGTTAGATGTAAAATCAGTAATAATCTCAAAACTCAAATGTTAAATCTCAAAGCCACAACCTTAAATATAATATTTAATAAACTGTATAAGTCAAAAGCAATAGATTCTCAAGATTTGACATAATCAGATTTGGTTTTAACATTTGACTTTTTGCATTTGACATTGATTATTTTTGCGTGAATCATTCGAGTGTAATTCGTGATTGACTTATTTGCGTGATTTACAATTGTTCTTTCTTCTTCTTCATATACGTCTTAATACCAGCAAAGCCAATAACAGCTAAACCAACCAAAGCAAGTGTTTCAACAGGACCGGAGGATGTGGTAGATGCGGTGGTCCCGGTTGATGAAGTTGATGTGGTTCCGGTTGTGCCCGAAGTGGTTGATGTTGTGGATGTAGTCGTATCGGTAGTTGGCTCATCGGGAGGAAGACTTGGCAGAGCCGGGGGAGAATCAGCGGCTAGAGCGGGGGAAGCAAGCATCAGAAAAGTTGTTGCTATAAGCAATGTTATCGCATATTTTATTTTTGTTTTCATTTTCCCTCTTTAAACGTATTATACCATTTTATTTTAAATTGATACTCGCGACCCGAGAATAGTAGGCGACTCCATCGGTGCTGACTTCAACCTGCAGACAAGGGCTATCACCTTTAGCAACATACGATATCGGCAACGATATCTCGCTTCCTATTTGTTGCGCGCCTGCGTTATAAACAAGAATATATGAGTTTTCGGTGCCAGCAGTGAAAATGGCATTACTACCTCGCAATTGTGGCTCTGTAACACCTGAAGTGATAACTCGCAAGCTAACCGCGGGACTATCGGCTAAAGAAACAAACCTTATTTGATTTGATGTTAATTCAAGCTTGAATTTGCCGGTTTCTGCCGTTGGGTTATCTAGACATTGTTTCGTGACCTCAACATCGGCTGAAACTTGGATACTACCCGAACCGGTTCGCATTAGAGCAAAGGAAATACCGGCGACTGATACCAGCGCAAATACTGCGACTACACCTAAAATCGTCCGCTGTTTATCGTTCAGCTTAAACCTCCTCGTATGTGATTATTTTTATTATAGCACAAAAAAATATTCAGTTTGTAAAGTGGCACACTAGTGTCATCCCGAGCGAATGTAATCGTGAGTCGAGGGATCCCTTTGTATTAAAGCTCCAAATCTCAAATAACAAATATCAAATCCTAATCACTTTCTACCTTCTACTATTCAGGTTTTATCAGCACTGTGAATTCGCCTTTGAGAGTGTTTGATTGTAATTGATTCGATACTGACGAGATGTCGCCAGCGATAATTTGCTCAAATTTTTTTGTTAATTCGCGACCGACAACTACATAAGCATTTGGCCAAATGGATGCAAATTGCCGGAGAGTTTTATCGATTCGATGTTTACCTTCGAAAATAATGACCGGCGTTGGATTGTTTTTTAAGGTGTTGATGAGCGTTTGGCGGCCCTTTTTCTTTGGCAAAAATCCTAAAAATAGTACGCCCTTTGACAAGTTCACACCGGAGATTTGCACAAGGCAGGTTAGCGATGACGGACCGGGGATTGGAACGATATTGATGTCTGCCGCGCGGGCGGCCGCGACGAGTTTGCCACCCGGGTCGGAAACTCCGGGCGTGCCGGCATCGGTTAAGTAAGCGATTGATGTAATGGAGCCGTCGTGGCCGCCATTAACGATGTCGGTGATGAGGTTTTGAACCACATCATCACTGGAGCGCTCGCGCAAACTACGCAGAGGTTTATCAATTTTATAATGATCTAGCAATTTTCGTGTAACACGAGTGTCTTCCGCCACAATTAAATCAGCGGCTTTGATAATTTCCAATGCCCGCAGGGTAATATCGCCCAAATTGCCAATCGGCCCAGCTACTATATATAAGGTAGGTTTCATAAATAAAT
>CAZPNA010000115.1:0-1951 GCA_964588135.1 uncultured Candidatus Saccharibacteria bacterium
GATGGCTTTTGTTAACTTTTTATTGAGCCGTGTCGGCAGGTATGTCCGATGTTGGTGGCTCCGGTGGAGTATCTGATGTGCTTGCTGTGCTAGAGGAGCTATCTGTCGTGCTTTTTGAGCACCCTGTAAGAACGACTCCAAAAACTAATAATAGACACATTGCTATAGCTAGCTTTTTCATAAAACCTCCTTATAAATAATTATTATCAATTTTATAATAACATTATAGAATATATGTGTCCAAAAACAAAACCCGATGCTCATCGGGTTTTGTTAGAGTCCAAATCTTTTTAGACGTTTGGCGCTGGTGGGGTTGGTTCTTCTGGTGCAGGTGCAGGAGGTGTTGGGACTGCAGGCTCTTCTGGAGCAGGCACTGGTGCTGGAGCAGGTGGGACGACCGGCGTTGCTGGTTCATCGGGCATTGGAGGTACTGGTGGCGTTGGCTCTGGAGTTGTTGGTGGGGTATCTGAAAGTGGTGGCATTGCACCATCGGCTGGTGGGGTTACCGGCGTTGTTGGGTTCTGTGCTAAATCGTCCATACTATCTCCTTCCTTATTATTTGTGATTTCTATTCCATATTATCAGTAATATTTTGTAATGCAAAAAAAAAGAATAAAGAGACTACCAAAAATAGTATTTCCGGTTTGTCATCCTGAGAGGAGGGTAATCCTGAAGCGAAGGATCTGTGCACTAGATTCTTCGGTTGTGATTACACGCCCTCAGAATGACAGAGGGAAAAGGGATCTCAAGATTACTTTTCTTCGCTCACTGATATCGATTTTACAATATGGAGATTCGTGATACCATCTAAATGATGAAAAAAATAAATAGAGTACTAATAAAAATTTCCGGTGAAGCGCTTGGTGGAAATAAAGAGACCGGCATTGATATCGACGTTGTTAAAAAAATATCGCAGAATCTAAAATCAGCATTTAATTCCGGCTACCAAATCGGCGTTGTGGTTGGCGGAGGGAACTTTTTCAGGGGTAAAAATATTGCTGCCGGTGGTGATGAGAGGGCGGCGGGAGATTACATCGGGATGCTAGCGACTGTTATGAATGCGATGGTTTTGCAAATCGAACTTGAAAAAATTGGTGTGCCAACTAGGGTGCAAACGGCTGTTGCGATGGCATCACTAGCCGAGCCATTTATTAGAAGAAGGGCGATACGACATATGGAAAAGGGTCGTATAGTGATTTTTGCCGCTGGAACGGGTTTGCCGTTTCACTCTACCGATATGGCAACTGTTGTCCGGTCTCTGGAAATGGGCGCCGATTTGATATTGAAAGCGACGCAGGTTGATGGCGTGTATGACGACGACCCTAAAAAGAACAGCAAAGCGAAACGAATAAAATCAATATCATTTTCAGATATGCGCAAAAACAACCTGAAAGTGATGGACTTGCCGGCAGTAACTCTGGCTGAAGAAAATAATATGCCAATCCGCGTTTTCAAACTGTTTGGAGAAAGCTCTATCAAAGATATCCTGGACTCCAAAGGCAATTACAGCGAGATAAAATAAAAAACCACGTTATTGTGGGTTATTGTGGCCTGCCATCCGTAGCTCTGTAATCGGAGCGAAGGATGGTTCCGGGGCAGGGATTCGAACCCCGATTCCTTGGACCAAAACCAAGTGTCCTACCATTAGACGACCTCGGATTAACAGTAGTATTATATCTTATTTGGAGTGATTGCTCAATAGTACCCGTAGCCATAACCGCTGATGCCGCCTTGAAGTAACATCAATAACATATCTTTATTAACTACATATAATAGCGCGGCAGAACTTGCAATAAGTAATATTGACAACCATTTTGTGTACGGTCCGTAGGTTCTTCGCAAGAGTATGATTGACAGGATGACAGCAATCAGCGGAAATAGAAGAGTGATCTCACCGAGAGGTATAAAATAGCCACCTAAAAACGCTTCGCTTGTACCGAGTAATGATGCG
>CAZPNA010000116.1:0-1925 GCA_964588135.1 uncultured Candidatus Saccharibacteria bacterium
GTTAGAGCAAGAAAGAGTTTCTCCCCAGTCGCCCGTTGATGGGATCCACGCTTCGATATCAAACTTTTTATATTGCGGAAGTCCCAAGTCTCCACCGCAGTTTAACACCACGCGATATGGCAATTCTAACTCTTTCATTAAACCTTCTGAAATTGATAATAATTCTTCGTGGATTTTTTCCGACTCACTGGGTTTTGCCCAAACAAACATTTCAATTTTATGGAATTGATGGACTCGGTACAGTCCGCTTCCTTTTTTGCCATAGCTACCTGCTTCACGACGAAAACACGCCGAATATCCGCAATACTTTGCCGGCAAATCCGATTCTTTCAAAACTTCATCTTTATGATAACCTGCCAAGCCAACTTCCGCCGTACCGGCAAGATATAAATTATCACGCTCCAAAGCGTAAGCATCATCTTCTGGCGGGAAGTGAGCGGCAGCATACATCATTTCCGGTCTTACAAGATCAGGTGGAGTCAGTGGCATAAACCCATTTTCAATAAGGTGGTCGAGAGCAAATCGCATCAGCGCCATTTCCAGCACCACACCCTTACCTTTAAGATAGTAAAATTTACTGCCAGATACTTTTGTCGCTCGGTCAATATCGGCAATATCAAGTAATTTGATTAGTTCCTCATGACTCTTAGGCTCAAAATCAAATGAAGGTTTCTCGAGCTCTGTTCGAAGTTCTTTATTATCTTTATCATCCTTGCCCTCCGGAACATCGCCAGATGGAATATTTGGCACCTGCAACCATAAATTTTGAAACTCGGTTTCAGTTTTATCAAGTTCTTTCTGTTTTTGTGATAATTCCTGCGACACCGCTTTCATATCACCAAGCTTTTGCTGTTTATCAGTATCGGATAATTTGGCAATTTCTAAATTGAATTGTTTTTGTTGAGCGCGTAGTGCATCAACTTCAACAATTAGACCGCGTCTATTGCTGTCGAGTTCTTTAATATGCGCAAAATCAAGACTAACATGCTTGCGTCGCAACGCATCCTCGATTTTTTCAGGAGAATTTTTTAGGAGCGCGACATCTAACATATTCCTCCTTATTATTCGACTTTAAGAACTTGGTATTCTACAACACCATCAGGCGTGTTTACTCCAACTCTATCACCCGATTTGTGCCCGATAAGCGCCCCTCCGATAGGTGATTCACTGGAAATTGTGCCGTTTGATGGGTCAGCTTCAGTTGGTCCTACTATCTCAAAATTCATTCGGTTTTCACCAATACTGATTTCAACTTTTGAGCCCATACCAACAATATCTTTAGCGCCACCGCCAACAATTTTCGCGTCTTTGATAGCGGCTTCCAATTCCTTAATTCTTCCTTCAATAAAAGCTTGCTCTTCTCGAGCATCTTGATAATCTGCGTTTTCCGATAAATCACCAAGTTCCCGCGCTTCCTTAATTCTCTTGATAACTGCCGGTCTTTTTTGCGTTTTTAGCCCGTCTAATTCTTTTTTTAATTTATCGAGCCCCGCATGGGTCATTTCATTGCTTGCCATATTTATCTCCTATAACTTGCACTAGCCCCGAAAAACAAAACCCCTTCCTACGGGGCATAGGTTAATCTAGTGATTCTATGTTGTCAGCGTACCATTTGAATGCCGCTTTGGCAACAGGCGCTGCCGTCTGATATCCTTCACCTCCAGCCTCGATAAAAACGGTTATCACCAGTTTCGGATCGTTATATGGCGCATAAGACGTAAACCAAGCATGAGTCTTGTCTTCAGTGCCAAACTGCGCTGTCCCAGTCTTGCCGGCAACCTCAATTGGGAAATCATCGCCAAATGTTGAATAACCACTTCCATCGGTGATAGTTTGACGCATTCCCTCGCGAACAATTCTTAAACTCTCCGAGCTGATAAAATCTTTTTTCGCGATTGATGGAATAATCTCACGTTCAACCTCGC
>CAZPNA010000117.1:0-1325 GCA_964588135.1 uncultured Candidatus Saccharibacteria bacterium
CACCTACAGGGTACTAGTGGGTAGTTTATTCGCTTGGTGGTATAATGTTTGTAATGAAGAAGAATAATTTTGCATTTATTGATGGGCAAAATCTTAATTTAGGGATAAGGGAGCTGGGTTGGAAGTTGAATTTGCGACGCTTCCGGAGGTATCTCAAAGATAAATATAGCGTTGATCGTGCTTATTATTTCATCGGGTACCTAGAAAGTAACTCGGTACTGTATAAGTGTCTTCAGGAGTACGGTTATATTTTGGTATTTAAGCCAACCTTTAGGGGTGGAGACGGAGTGGTTAAGGGTAATTGTGATGCAGAGCTAGTATTGCAGACAATGATCGATTACACAAAATATAGTAAAGCCGTTATTGTAACCGGAGATGGAGATTTCGCGTGTTTGGTAAAGTATCTTATCGAAAAAGAAAAATTATTAGTGGTGCTAGCTCCAAATAATAACAAGTGCTCTTGGCTGTTACGGGAGGTGGCAGGTAACCAATATATAGCTTATATCAATAATTTAAAAAACAAATTATCCCTTGTAAATAAAAAGAAAAAGGTTCCTTAGGGACAAAACCCGTCTGGAACCTTTTTCATCGTGATTCTAATGTAATTATCACAAACATAATAATATTTGTCAATGGTTGTGTCAGGGATCGCTCTAAAAACTCATCATCTGTGTCATTTCGACGAGTATGTCGAGGAGAAATCTCGTCTATAAATGTTGTGCAGATCTAAGTATTTTGCTTATCTAGTGCGCTGTGGATATTGTTGTGTGTATGGGGAGTTAATTTCATTTTACTAATCTGTGTCATACTGAACCAACCAACCTCTTCAGTATCTTCAAGTGGTTTCGGCTCACCAGAAATGTGTTGCGCGGAAAAGATCAAATATAATTTTGCTTTGCCGGCGCTTATTTTGCACGAGCTCTCAAGATAATGCAACGGCTTTATTTTAATTCCCATCTCTTCTTTTGCTTCGCGGATGAGAGTATCTTCTATCGTGTTGTTACCCTTTTTGTAAATTTCAACCTTACCGCCAGGAATACCCCACAATCCTGGGAACACATCTTCGCTTTTACTTCGCTTACCGAGCAGTACTTTTTTTTCCTTATTTAAAATAACACAGCTTACAACTACGGTAAAATTATTATAAATTTTCATATTATAAAAAAATTGGGGTTTGTGATTATATTTTCACTACCCCCGAATTGTTACATATTTTAGCTTTATTCGCAATAATTGAGGCAATTATCTGTCGTACATTTTGCTCAACCGCACCAATTTCCTGTTCTCCGTCAAGTATTGTTGTTATCTCGGCTATCTCTTGCGGG
>CAZPNA010000117.1:1335-1908 GCA_964588135.1 uncultured Candidatus Saccharibacteria bacterium
CCAGCTCGTCAGGCGGACCGACGTTCCACCCCAGGGTGTCCTTATCGACGATTTAAGTTAGGGACCGGGAAACCCGGTTTCCCATTAAAAAACCCCCCCCTGGGTTTTTAAATTTTTATAAACCCACCAAATTTCCTTTGACCGTAAATTATTGTTTTTATATCGGCTATATATTGCGGGAGATTTTCCATAATTCTACAAAACAAGTTAAACTTTTCGGAAATCAATCTCATTCGAAAACAAAATTTCGGATCGGTCGGTGATAAGCGCTTTAGTAGTTCTGATTGCCCAACCTCGAGCAAAATAATCGTGTCTGGGCACATACGCATCCACGTTATAGGACTACTAAGCGATTCCCCATTATACAGCTCATTTAAAGAAATTTTTCCATTTGCGTCTACATATGTCATTAATCTCGAGATCAATGAACGATCAAGCAGTATTACTCCAACCTTGGAATTTGCTTGTTCAAGTCTTTGGGGGAAGATACATCCTTTCCAGTGAATATATTCATCGGCTAATCTGTTGTTTTATCAAGCGTTGTTGACAGTTTTGTCCTTTGACATTGTGGAC
>CAZPNA010000118.1:0-1851 GCA_964588135.1 uncultured Candidatus Saccharibacteria bacterium
GAATTTGAGTAATCTTTTTTTCGGGGGTGACAGTTTCTACAAGCTTAATCAACATACCCTCGATTATCCCAAGAACATCTTCATTATCTTGTACAAAGCTCATCTCCATATCGAGTTGCGTAAATTCTGCTTGTCTATCTCCTCGCGTATCTTCGTCTATAAAACATCTGACTATTTGTTAATATTTTTCAAAACCCTCAACCATTAATAATTGCTTATATTGCTGGGGTGATTGTGGCAAAGCATAAAATTTCCCATGTTGGAGCCGAGAAGGTATTAGATAGTCGCGAGCGCCTTCCGGTGTCGATTTACCGATGTAAGGTGTCTCTATTTCATTAAAACCGTCTTGGGTTAAGTAATCTCTGATAAATTTTATCACTTGTGAGCGCAGCTTTATGTTGGCTTGCATCTTGGGTCGGCGCAGGTCCAAATATCGGTATTTCAGTCGAACCTCTTCAGACACGTCACCCTTGCCTTTTTCGATCTCAAATGGGACGTCATCTGAAAAACTAATAACTTTGACACTTTCAGCTTCACACTCAACAGAACCAGTTTCTAAATCTTTATTAACAAGATGCTCGGGTCGGTTTTTAACAGTTCCTTCGATTTCTATTACCGATTCGACTTTGGCTTTATCTATTCCGGATTGTTTGGCGGCATCTCCGCTAATAACAACTTGAATAACGCCACTTTTGTCACGCAAATCAATAAAAAGAATCTTTCCGTGGTCGCGTTTTACGGCGAGCCAGCCGTTAAGTTTTACTTTTTCACCGATTCTATCTACTGTTTCGGATATATATATTCGTTTCATTGTTCTTATCTTATTCGATTTTAATTAATCAATCAAGTTAGTGTCATCCCGACCTTGCTGGAGGGATCCCCTTGTAATGAAGCACCAAATCTCAAATAACAAATGTTTAAATATTTAAATTTTGAGTATTTAATATTGTTTGTATTTTGGTGCTTGTTATTTGCTATTTTTTAAACACAAGGGATTCTCACGTCGCCCGCCGAAGAGGCGGACTCCTAAGAATGACATGGAGCGGATCTACTTCTCCAATATATCATCAGGGGTGATTTTGCGGTATTTGCCAAGTTCGATGTCGCCAAGTTTTAATTTGCCGATACGAACGCGGCGCAGAAGTTCTACTTCAAGACCAATTTTTTGTGCCATTCGACGGATCTGTCTTTTTTTGCCCTCTTCCAAAGTTATATAAAACGAAACGCGTCTTCCCATATGCTTCCATCCAGCTACATCCGCTGGTTTAGTTTTATATCCACCAATATTAACACCCGATTTTAACCGTCTAAGTTGCGTTGAATCCCAACTTTCCTTTGCGGTGCGAGCTTCTACATAATATTCTTTTTCGATATGTTTTGACGGATGCGATAACTTTTGAGTTAATTCACCGTCGTTAGTTAACAAAATCAATCCTTCAGAATTTTTATCTAATCTTCCTGCGGGATAGACTGATGGATGTTTCGGTGCCAAATCAACAACTTTTTTTTCAGCAAAAGGGTCAAGCCTAGTTGATGTATAACCAACTGGCTTGTTGACCGCATAGTAAACGAACGATCGTGGATTAACTAATTTGTTGTGGACCATCACATCATCGTGTCCATAAGACACTTTAGTACCGAGATTGTAAATTGTCGATCCATTTACTTTTACATGACCCGCCAAAACAAGGGCTTCCGCTTTGCGTCGCGAGCAGCCTGTGGATTGGGCTATATATTTATTTATTCTCATCAAGTTTTTCATCATTCACCATACTCTTATTACATTTTATTGCGACTAGGTTGCAGCCGGTCATTTCTTGTGGCTTTTCGATACCAAGTAGCGCGAGAACA
>CAZPNA010000119.1:0-1847 GCA_964588135.1 uncultured Candidatus Saccharibacteria bacterium
ACTCCATCAGCTACAAGTTGGAAGTACTCGCGGTAGTTGCCTGGTGATACTGTTCCGTTTTTCATGTAGAAGGAATAGGTTGCTATGCTACCCGGAGCTACTGTCGAGGTTGACATTTTTATTCTATTAGCTGATAGCCAACCGCTTGGATCACCGCCTTCTCTTAGGAAGCCCGATATTCTATCATGACCTCTTGATGTGCCAAGACGTACAATATCGGTGCGCCAGGTTGACCCGCCGGTGTTTTTAACGCGTAGAATAAAATTATAACTAGAATTTGTACTTAATGTTGGGTATCCGTTTTGTCCGACATATGTGTGCTTAAAGTCGCCGACCTTTGTTTGAAGCCGGTTATAGTTTATTACACCGTAGCCATAATAAGGCGTATAATTTGCTCCTCCCATACCCGCTACTTTTGTTGATGAACTGACGATATAGTTCATGTTATTACCAATTCCTGCTGCTGAATGCCATCCTAACGATAAAGCTGCCAAGCCACTTGCTTGGGCTGTGGAGACAGAGGTTCCGGAAACACGAGTATATGAAGAATCACCGCTAAATGATGCAGTGTAAATGTATTCGCCCGGAGCAACGACATCGAGCTCGTTACCATAACCGGAAAAACTTGATCTCTGGTTAGAAGCGTTTACCGAACCAACTCCAATAACTAAAGAATCTCTCCCTGGGTATGCTACTGCTCCTCCGTCGTTACCTGATGCACTAAGAACGATGCATCCTTTATTGCGGGCGTACTGTATAGCGTCGTGTAGAGTACTAGAATATGTGCTACTACCAAAACTCATATTAATAACTTTCGCGCCACTATTTGCTGCCCACCTGACACCATTGGCAATAGCTGAAGAATTGCCTGTGCCACTAGAGTTAAATGCCTTAACTGGTAAAATTTTTGCATTATATGCGATACCGACAATACCCTTGCTATTATTGGCGATAGAGGCAGCGGCAGACGCCATTGCTGTCCCATGACCATTATCATCCGAATTGCTATTTGCGCTAATTGCCGCTCCGGTAATAAAATTATATCCTGCTAATACTTTACCTGATAAATCCTCGTGAGTTCCCCTTACTCCAGTATCGATAATTGCGATAACGGTGCTTGTTGATCCGGCATAGTAGGGCCAGGCGTTAGCCATCGACATTTGGGTTAAGTTTTTTTGAGAACCATAATATGTGTCGTTGTAATCGGCGAACAGTTCCATCTTTACATCTTCTTCTATTGCTGTTGCGCCGACTTTTTCTGTTGCTAGGGTAGCAAATTCTTCTGCTGATTTAGAATCCTTAAATGTGATAGCGACACTATTTGTGTCGGTTATTTCTTGCTTTTCGATAATATTTGGATTTTCAAGTTCATCCAATAATTGATTTTTATCTTTGACGATGAATTTGGTAACGTTTTCTTCTTCTATTTTAGATTCATCGTAATTCGGTTTTTCGGCTTCATTTTTATTTGCAAGTTCTTCTTCTTTTTGTTTGGCGTCAAATGACTCGGTGCTAACAATGCTTTCGCTACTCGTTACATCGCTAGATTGATTGTCTTGATTATTGTTTGCCAACAACCCAAACATAATAACCGCACCAAACATTACGATAGTTATCGCCGGCAATATATATTTTTTCATAGTTTTCTTATTTATTGGCGACTGGTGGGTAGATGTCAGCTTTCTCTCCCATCCCTCTAGGGATTTCATCCCGTCTCCCCTCGGGCAGGGGAGAAGTCGGATTCCACCTTCTACTTTTCACTTTCTACCTTCTACTATTTATCATCTGACCTTCACATCCCAATATATCCCATAGTCTTGCATCCAACCAACACCATCAGCTACAAG
>CAZPNA010000120.1:0-1845 GCA_964588135.1 uncultured Candidatus Saccharibacteria bacterium
AACATCAGCTTTTGCCAGCGTCATCTCCGTTGATGCTATAAAACTACCCTCGGTGGTAATACTGTTGGTATAATCTTCAACTTTTTCGACCTCAACAACCGGATATTGGGCATATAATTGACCCTCGACAAAGTTGTATAGATGCTCCGGCACAACAAAATAAAATTGGACAAATCCGTTAACCGCCACGATTTCAAACGATATCGTTTCCTGATAATCCAGGCTTTCCTGAAACACGCCATGGAGAGCGGCAAAAAAATGTTCCGCCGCCAGCGGCGTCTTGTCGTTGGTTTTTGGCACCAACGCGCGCATAACTACATACTGCCTTTGCAGGTGCCAATCAATATGCTCAATTTTATTTGTTTTTTTAAGAAACATATATTTTTATTCTTTGCCGACAACGTTTTCGACCGCAGCCCAATCCGACTTGCCTTCCGATGGCACAACCACCGTTAGTTTATCACCGATTTCCGCCTTAAAATACGTTACTGATGCCAATAAAATTTGATACTTCTTTTTAGGACAGATGACATTGTATTGATTGCCATTATTCTCTAACGTGCAAACGATTCTCTTGCGGTCAACCGGACCAATTTGTTTATACATAAAACGACCGTCTGGCGCGATTGTCAATTTTAATTTATCACCAACAACAAGTTGGGATTTTGACGCGTAATTTGGTGATACCGGATAGGTATTACCTTCTCCATCAACCATTTCTTCGCCATTGAAAATCCCTTCGATGATTTTACCATCGGGCGACTGGAAAAAATCTGTCCGTCCTTTGACACTTTCTTCGGCAAAAAGATACTTACGAATATACGACATATGTCTGTCGATTTCATCAAGATGCTTTCTGATATTCTCGCAATTTGTAATTTCTTCTTTTTTCATTTTATCTGTGCTTCAGGCGGAGGTGGACTTCCCTCGTTGCCTAATGTGTTTGTTTCATTTCTTGTTCTTTCGCGGACTTCGGCTTCAACCACTGCCCTGTCTCTTCCATATTTTAATGCCGATAACGACTTAATTGATGCTTTCATATTTTCATTTTCCGCTTCGGCATCTTTTATTGTCCTCATACTGAACGGCGCTGTTGGAGTATTGTCGATAAGCAGTTTTATATAACAATTAAACGCTTCTATATTGTTAAGATCTTTATCGTTAAATACCGGCGCAAATTCATGAGCCATAAATTCGGCATCGGGAACTCCCACTCTAAATGATACCAGTGTACCGACGTTGCCGACAATGGCATCGCGAATTGCCTCGGGTAGTTGAGCAATGTATTGATTGGTGATTGATAAATTCAGGTTGTACTTTCGCGCTTCCGATAGAATCGATGAAAATGTGTCGGTGGCAAAGTTTTGGAATTCATCGACGTATAAATAAAAATCGTTGCGTTTTTCTTGTCCCGATGATTGTCGCGACAGGGCCGCGGTAAAAAGTCTTGCGACCAGAATCATTCCCAATAGACTGCTGTTGACTTCACCTATTTGCCCTTTTGATAAATTTACAAGCAGTATTTTTTTCTGGTCCATAATATCACGCAGGTCAAAACTGGATTTTGCCTGCCCCATAATATTGCGCATCATATCGTTAGTCATAAAACGACCGAATTTTGAAATGAAATAATTATACATTTCCGATTTGTGAAAATCAGCGGTACTGGCAAGTTGTTTTTCCCAGAACGCCTTGACGACCGGATCCTTTACTTCGGCTATCTTGCGCGATCTAAATGTTTCATCGATAAAGAGCCTAGGAATTTCAATAAGTGTTCCCCCGCCTTCCGATTCCATAAGCGTTAAAGCGGCATTGCGCATCCAGTGCTCAAACTGCGGACCGATA
>CAZPNA010000121.1:0-1832 GCA_964588135.1 uncultured Candidatus Saccharibacteria bacterium
TAAAAGAAATTACAGGCAACGAATGGTATTATTCTGAAGTGGTCAAAGAGCACTTTTTTAACCCTAAAAACTTTGTTGTCGATGAACCCAAAAAGGGTGAATACGATGCATACGGTGAGGTCGGCTCATCGATTTGTGGCGATGTTATGAGGGTCTGGATTAAAGTTGATCCGAAAACCAAAAAGATTAAAAAAGTCGGGTGGAAAACCTTCGGTTGCGCTTCGGCAATTGCGGCAACCAGTATAATGAGTGTTATGGTAACGGAAAATGGTGGGATGAAATTAGAGGAAGCTGAAAAAATTACACCGCGCCAAATAACTGAAAGATTGAGCGGTCTTCCAATGCGCAAAGTCCATTGCTCCGTTCTGGGCGACCAAGCCCTTCGCTCCGCCATCGATAATTATCGCGAGTGTCATTCCGACCGAGGGTAATCCCGAGCGGAGGGATCCCTTACCTCTAACGTCTAACTCTTAACTTCTAACAAGCCACTAATCACTAATTATGAAACTACTATCCGGTAATAAATTGGCATCAAAGATTCTTGACCGAGTAGCGCTGGAATCTAAGAAGATTCACGACCGTGGAATAACACCGACGTTAGCGGTCATTCTTATTGGCGACGACCCTGCTAGTCGACTTTATATTTCCAAGAAAAAAGAGGTGGCAAAATCTGTCGGTATCGACTTTTTGCTTTATGAACTTCCCGAATCCATCAGCGAAAACGATGTTACCCAACTACTTACAACCCTGCATTTAGATGAAACCGTCCACGGTGTTGTTTTGCAACTACCACTGCCTGAAAAAATGAATTTAGAAAAAATTATCAAATTTATCGATATTGATAAAGACGTTGACTGTTTCCACAAAAACTCACCCTTCTCCCCACCGACCGCAAATTCTGTTTTAGAACTAATAAGATTTCATAATATTGATATAAATAATAAAAATATTGCGATAATCGGTAAGGGTTTTTTAGTGGGTAAACCGCTAGAAATTCTATTGAAAAAAGCCAATGCCAAAGTAGAAACATACGATGAAGACACAAAAAATATTGCCCAAAAGGCATCCAAAGCCGACATCTTAATTTCCGCTACCGGTAAACCAAAGTTGGTCAATAAATCTTTTACAAACCCTGACCAAATTATTATCGACGTAGGTAGTGCTCGAGACCCGAAAACCAATAAAATAGTCGGTGATGTTGATAGGGTTTCTATCGGTAATTCTGTGAAAGCAATCACACCACTTGTTGGTGGCATTGGCCCCGTTACTGTCGCGCTGTTAATGCGCAACGTCATCACCGCTGTAAAAACAACGCAAAGCACTTGATTGTTCTCCGTTTTTATGGTATAAAATAATATCGCGTTGCGGATTATCCGCACGTGATGTTTGACAACAAAATCCACAGCCGGAAGGGGCTGAAGTGAGGTGGCAATCAAGTGTATCGTGGCGATGCATCTTTACCTCCCTCTGAAGGGGGAGCAGTCGAAACTTCAGATTGATGTGATTGCTAACCTCCTCAAGAGCGACCCGACCAAGGAAGTTCTCATCGGGGGTGGGTGGTGTTACGAGGGTGGCTATACGCCGCAAGATGGTCCGGAGACGTTCTCACCGGACTATCGTACTATGACACTGCGAGAGAGGGGGGTTGACCGAGAACGCATCTGGGCTTTCGGCAAGGAACAGATGCCAAGATTTTGGTGGATGAATGTCGTGTCTACCTGGGGCGAGGTCAAGCAGGAGCATCTTCTGCTGCGCTCTATGGTGGACAAGGGTCAGTCGGTCAAGCTCCAATTTGTGGGAGTCCGCTCGCATATGGAGCGGGCTGTCTGGCT
>CAZPNA010000122.1:0-1782 GCA_964588135.1 uncultured Candidatus Saccharibacteria bacterium
ATAGTGATGATAATATACAAACTTGAGGTCAAAAAACCTTAAATATAAATTAACTTTTGAGTATTATTTCAAACGACGACGAATCAATACCGTTACAAATCCCCAAAGCGATTTCTCGGGCCAAATCTATCTACAAAAAAATCACCGGCAAATTTAGCTTGATAACAAATCGCCGCGGGGCAGCAATAAGAGACAAAGAAAAACCTCTTCATAATTTTTATCGTTTTCTCGGAAACCGCCCATTTTGGGGGTACCATGCGTTTTTCGCAGTTCTATTAGTTATAATCGGTTCAAGCACCGTGCTAGCCAAATCAGACATAAAAGAGGAAATTTTGTATAGTGCCAACACAACTCCTGTCGAGGTTCAGGCTGAATTTACTGCGAAAGTTAGTGATTATACACCTGTAATTGCAGAAGACCCGGCGTCGATGGTTCTGGCGGTTGCTATTGAGGATACTTCAGGTTATTATTCTGAACCGCTTCTAACAGAAACGAAAATGACCGAGAGACCAGTAGAAGTCGTAGAAGAACCGCAAGAAGACCTTCAAAACCGATCTTCCTCAACAAAATATACTGTTCAAGATGGTGATACATTAAGTAAAATTGGCTTAAAATACGGCATTACAGTTGCAACCATTCAATACCAAAATAACCTAAAAAGCGAAACCATTACTCCTGGACAGACACTTACACTACCAGCAGGCAATATTAGTGCATCTGTAATTGCTAGCGCAAACAATAAAAATACTTCGAGCAATTCCTATTCAACGACTTCGACAAATAATGATGATATCGAGGAGGGATTTGTACGACCTATGGCTGGAACTATTACCCGTAGAATAACATCGGGCCATACAGGTACCGACATTAGCGCCGCTCCCGGTACGGCAATAGTTGCTGCCAGATCGGGTACTGTTACCCAAGCCGCTTACGGGTGGAACGGCGGTTATGGCAACATAATCACCATTGACCATGGTGGAGGCGTTAAGACAAGATATGCTCATATGCAAAGCTTTGGCGTTTCAGTCGGTCAATCTGTTAGCGCAGGACAATACATTGGTGCTTGTGGCAATACCGGTCGTGTTTACGGCGAAAGTGGCGGATATCACCTTCACTTCGAAGCAATTGTCGGCGGCCGTTTCACCGCCCCGTTCTAAACAGAAAGTTAGACGTTAAGTGTTAGACATTAGAAAGAAAATTTGCTAGAAATTGTTCTAATTGTTCTAATTAACCTAATTATTCTAAGGAAGCTCCAATAGCAGAAAATCCTAAAAGAATATTAATTGAATTTGTAATATTTGGGATTTGATTTTATTTGGTATTTCATTAGGTTAATTAGAATAATTAGATTAATTAGAGTAATTGTCTTTGATTATTACTCCCAAAGATGTAATACTAAAGATATATGATCGATACAGCCAATATTATAGTAGAAGCGGGCAAGGGTGGCGACGGACTCGTCAGTTTTCGTCGTGAGAAATATATCCCCAAGGGCGGGCCTGATGGTGGCGATGGTGGCGATGGTGGCGATGTTATCCTCAAGGCAACTAGAGAAGTAAACACCCTTAGTAATCAAGCAAGAAAAAAATCATATAAAGCGTTTGATGGTAAAAGAGGGGGCAGACAAAAAAGAACAGGTGCCAGCGGAAAAGATATTACAATAACGCTTCCAGTGGGTACGATAGTAATTATCGACGACAATAAAATTATTGATTTAGTAAAAGACGGTCAAAGCGAAATGTTGGAAATGGGCGGGAATGTGGGAAAGGGTAAGGTAATTTT
>CAZPNA010000123.1:0-1741 GCA_964588135.1 uncultured Candidatus Saccharibacteria bacterium
CGGATGCCGGTTTTCATTTTGGAAAAAGCCGGGGATGCACCGGGCATTTTGACTCTCGATAAGCCGCCGCGCAAGTTGCTCCAGGCGGAACCCATGCCACCTTGGTCCATATAAATCGTATCAGTCTTGTATTCCAGTGGCAGCGCGGCGGCTTCTTGCCGCGTCGCCATTTCGACAACAAGCGCCTCGCCAGCCATCGCCTTATTTCTTTTGAGAATATTAGCAAACTCTTGCGCGGCAAGAGCAGGCGGGTTAGCGCATGCAATATCACGCACAGTATCAATATCAATTGTCTTAAAAAACAAGGGGTTGGCGATAACAATTCTATCACCAGCTTGCAGGGTGCCACTGGTTATGTTGGAAAAAGTGCGCAGAGGGTGAGGCTCACTGTTATCAAAAAGCCCCTCGGTTATATGGTTAATTTTTCCACCTCGAAACAAATAAGCCTGTGTTTGACCAGTTTGTGAAATATGGAGATCTTCGCCATTAATCAAAATTAATATCCCATGAAGATTGCCAATCCAATCAGTTTCGCCACTTTGTGTGACTTGGGCTAAGGTTTCGTTGACTTTTTTAAGTGCCGTCTCAAAATTGTTAAGCTCGCTAGTGTCGGTGGCGCGATAGTATTCTCTAATAACGGTGTTGATGATAGTTTGACCGATTTGAGAAGTTGGAAACCACGGGTTAAGAATTTCGATTTGGCTAAGTATCATCCCTTCGCGTTGACTTTCAGGGTCAGCGGGGGTAAAAATCTGGCTAGTTAAAAACCTATCCGGCAGTCTGTCGGCATGAGACACTCTTGTGTATTGAACCTAAATATTTGGATTTCGTTCAGTCATAAATTAAACATGTGAGAAGTTAGACGTTAGGGGGAAGGAGCAGTGATTGGTGCTCCATAATCGGAGCGAAGGATGGTCGGGGAGAGAGGATTTGAACCTCCGATCTCAGGACCCCCAGCCCTGCGCATTGGGCCAACTATGCTACTCCCCGCGGAACCGCAAATTATCAAATCTCTTATAAGATAATAATCCTATCAAACCTATAACCTAAGTAAAGACCTGTCGCATTTTCTCGACCGATCCCATTTAAGTTCTTCGTGATTATTATACCAGAATAGTTATTATAAGATAATAAATGAGGGGTGGGTATTATAATTTACAAACTTTAAGAACTTAATAAGCTTTATAACTATTTATCTATACCCCAATCAGCCAGTTAGTGGCTGAAGTGACCCAGCCGAGAAAAGTATCGAAAATCGGCAGAGAAGTGGTGGCGACGACAAATATAAAAGCGATTAAAATAAATGGGCCGTATTTTTCCAGTTCGTAATACGATTCTTGGCTCATAAAAAGTCCGAGGATTTTTGACCCATCAAGCGGGGGAATCGGCAGTAGATTGAAAAACGCGAGAAGGATATTGATATACACTATCGCATCAATTATTGAAAATGCTATCGATTCGATGGGTAAAAATCGCGCAACCATCGCCAAAATAACAGCAATTAACAGATTCATTGATGGGCCGGCAATGGCGACCATTAAATTCCCAAAGGCGGGACTTTTGAAATTATTAGGATTGACCGGAACGGGTTTACCCCAGCCGAACTTAAAAAATATCAAAGAGAGTGTTCCGAGAATGTCGAGATGGGCGAATGGGTTGATAGTTAGTCGCCCTTCATTTTTAGCGGTGTCATCACCCAACATATGGGCGGCGTAAGCGTGGGCTGCTTCGTGAAATGCCA
>CAZPNA010000124.1:0-1725 GCA_964588135.1 uncultured Candidatus Saccharibacteria bacterium
GATTGCGTCATGCGGCAACGCAAGCGCTTTTGTCGAGAAAAGACGTTATTGTTGTAGCATCTGTCAGCGCTATTTATTCACTTGGCTCGCCACAGGAATATAAATCAGCACTTTTGCGAGTTTGTGTTGGCGATAAAATTACGCGAGAAACGATAATTAGAAAATTAATTGATTTGCAATTTACGCGAACAAGCGCTGATCTTGCGCGTGGAATGTTTAGGGCGCGAGGCGAAACAATCGAAATATTTCCGGTCGCAGGACAGTCATTCGTTTACAGAATCACGATCGTAAATGAAGTAGTTAATTCGATCGAATGCCTCCATAATGTCAGCCGTAAAAAACTGGAGGATGTAAAAGACGTATGGTTATTTCCCGCTAAACACTACGTTATTGACCCTGTTCACCAAGCACAGGCACTAAAAGATATTGAAAATGAAATGGAAGAAAGAGTTAATTATTTTCAAAAAAATAATAAATTGCTTGAGGCGGAAAGAATCGAAAGACGAACGAGGTACGACTTGGAAATGATCCGTGAAATCGGTTTTTGCAATGGTATCGAAAACTACTCGCGTCAGCTCGAAGGCAGAAAAGCCGGTGAACCGCCGTTTACTTTGCTCGACTTCTTCCCCAAAGATTTTCTTCTGTTTATCGACGAATCACACGTTACTGTTCCACAAATTGGCGCAATGTACGAGGGCGATCGTTCGCGCAAAGAAATGCTTATAGAACATGGGTTTAGATTACCAAGTGCTATCGACAACCGACCACTCAAATTTGACGAATTTGAAAAACGAATTAATCAGACAATTTACACATCGGCAACACCGGGCGTGTACGAACGTGAAAGATCAACGCAAATTGTTGAGCAAGTAATCCGACCGACAGGACTTGTTGACCCGGCAGTAGAAATCCGTCCAATCGATGACCAGATAGATGATCTTATCAGTGAGATCGACAGCCGAGTTCAAAAAAAAGAGAGAACGCTTGTAACGACACTCACCAAAAAAATGGCGGAAGATTTGTCACAGTTTATGATCGACCGCGGTATGAAAGTAAAATATCTTCATAGCGGCGTTGATACGCTCGATAGGATTTCTGTTTTGCGCGACCTGCGACGCGGTAAAATTGATGTTATTGTCGGCGTAAACCTGTTGCGAGAGGGTCTGGATTTGCCGGAAGTATCATTAGTTGCAATTCTTGATGCCGACAAAGAAGGTTTCTTGCGTTCTGAAACTTCTCTTATCCAAACCATTGGGCGGGCGGCGCGCAACGAGGAAGGAAAAGTAATCTTATATGCCGACAATATTACCGGTTCTATGGAGCGGGCGATAAGCGAAACGGCGCGCCGCCGCAAAACACAAATCAAATACAATAAAGAGCATAATATTACTCCGCAAACAATACACAAAAATATCAAATCGATTTTAGAGGATGTTGAAAAAGCTCGTTTGGATGATGTCGAAAAAGTGATGAAAGTAAAAGATCTTCCAGCACTCATCGAAGAAAAGGAAAACTTGATGCGCCAAGCCGCCGAAGCCCTGCGTTTTGAAGAAGCCGCCGCCCTGCGCGACGAACTCATCAAATTAAAAAAAATTAAAGTCTAGCTCGACGCGGGTGGACGCGGATATTTTAAGATACTATTGTCCTAGGCTCTCTTTATAGGGCTAGCCGAGAATTAATATTTCCTTCAATAAACTGCTATAGCAGTTTATTGTGGTATTTTAT
>CAZPNA010000125.1:0-1706 GCA_964588135.1 uncultured Candidatus Saccharibacteria bacterium
GCAAGGGCGAAGGTGAAGAAGACGCATTGCCGGAGGGGGTAAAAGTAAATTATTACACAGGAGAATCAGTTGAGGGTGAGTCGAAATCTACACCGGAAAAGGAAAAATCAATAGTTGAAAAAGCTAGTAAAGATGCCGGATTTTCCGCTCGCAAAGTCACCGGTGGCGTAACCCAAAAATTTGTTGTTAAAAATAAGGCGCCTAAAGATCCGCGAAAATTAAAATTAAAGATATGGATATCAATCACAGCAGTCTTGTTGGCAGCGATCGGCGCTTGGTTATTTCTAAATAAAGCGACCGTAACCGTAACCGTTCCGGCAGAGTCTTACGATGCAACAGGGGAAATTCTGGTTGATGCAACATTAATGGCGTCAGAGCCGGAAAACGGAAAGATAAAAGGTACCCTTGTTTCTGCCGAAGAAGAAATATCAAAAGAAATTAACTCAACTGGCACAAAAAACGTTGGCGAAAAAGCTACTGGTAAAATAACTTTTTATAATGATGACGGTGTTGATTATACAATATCGTCTGGTACTGCGGTTACCGCAAGTAGTGGGAAGGGGTTTGTGACAACTAGCCAAATAGTCGTACCTAAAGCAGTTATCGCGTCGGGATCGATAGTGCAAGGTAGTATCGAAGGCTCAATCGAGGCTGACGAGTCAGGAACAGAATACAATCTTCCAAGTTCTACGACATATGCGGTTAGCGGAGCAAATTATATCACTGGCAAGGGTGAAACGAGTGGCGGGACGAGTGAGGAAATAAAAATTGTATCCGAAGAAGATATCACCAATGCCGAAGACGCGCTGGTTGAGGAGGCGCCATCAAAACTGCGTGACAAATTAAAAAGTGATGCAAAGGACGAATACGTTTTTGAAAGCGCAATAAATTACGAGGTAAATGATTTTAGTGCAAGCAAGAGCGCCGGTGATGAATCGGATACGTTTGTGGCAAAAGCGAAAATTGTCGGGCAGGTGCTGACATTTAACGATGACGATTTGCGCGAAGCCATCGCCTACGCCGTCAAAGACAAACTGCCGGAGGGGCAGTCACTTCTTGAATCGCAGGAAGATGTAATAACGCCGGAATTAATAACAAACGACTTGCCCAAAAAGGAAATGAAAATAAATGTTAAGCTCGCTACCCATATTGGTAATGCAGTCGATACCGAAGGTTTGGCGGGGCAACTTAAGGGCAAATCTGTTAAAAATGGAAGGCAAATAGTTGCCGACAAGGTTGGAGTATCGGTTGATGATGTTAGTGTAAAAATCCGCCCGAGTATCGGGCTACTGCGTTTCCCGTTTTTTGCCAAGAGAATAACTTTTGAATTTGAGTACAACCCTAATGCCAGTGGCGATGAAAATACTAGCTCTTGATTTAGGCGCAAAAAAAACAGGACTTGCCATAGCCCAAGAAGGCTTTATTTTCGGTAGGGGAATTGCCTGTGGCTGGAATCATTTAGACGAACTTGCCGGAACAATCAAGGGAGTTGTCAGCATTGATAAAATCGACAAAATTATTGCTGGTGTGCCGAAATCTCAATCTGGAGAAGCGGCACAAAAGGTCAGGAAAGTGATTTCCGACCTTCAAGAACTGATTATTTTAGAAATCGAAGAAGTCGATGAGACGCTAACATCGAAAGTCGCACAAGAGAGAATCGGTGGCGATGGCAGATGCGACGATGACGAAGAAGCCGCGAAAATACT
>CAZPNA010000126.1:0-1631 GCA_964588135.1 uncultured Candidatus Saccharibacteria bacterium
GCGATATGTATGCCGAGCGACTCAAGGCGGAGGGTTATGATGTCGCAGTCGCCCACAACGGTGAAGAAGGCGCGGCAAAAGCCGTAGAGTATTTGCCCCATGTGATTCTTCTTGACCTAATGATGCCCAAAGTAAACGGATTCAACACGCTTGAAATTCTAAAATCAACCGAAGAAACTAAAAATATTCCGGTACTGCTGTTGACGGCGCTTATCCAAGAGGAAAATAAAAGGCGTGGAATTCAAGCTGGCGCCGAGGATTATATTATCAAATCGGAAACAATGCCAGGTGCAGTTATTGAAAAAATAAAAGCGGCGGTTGAAAAAGGCAAAAGAATGCAACAGGCAGGTACTAAGGTTGATAATAACTCTCCTGACCAAATGACACCTCCGCCTGTTTCACCGGAGCCAACTCCGGCGCCTGAAGTAGCACCAACTCCACAACCAGAAACAGTGCCACCACTGGCGCCTCCGGTAACTCCGGAGTCAATGGCGCAGCGACCTCCTGTAGCATCCCCGCCTGCAGAACCACCAGCACCGGTAGATGGGTCGCAATCAGTTACTCCCCCAGCTCCGCCACAACCCGCCGAACCAGCACCACGGGAAGAACTGCAAACTTCATTTCCACCAAAATCTCCCGAAGAACCACTTACGCCACCAGATTCATCATCAACTCCTTCCTCATCGCCACCTCCGTCAACGGGTGCGATGCCTCCTGTTCCACCACCACCTCCACAGCAGTAACAGAAGTATAATGTAGAAGGTAGAAGGTGATAATCGACGAAGCAATCTTAGTTAATGAGATTGCTTCGGATTACCTCGCAATGACAGAGGAGATATCTACCTTTGGTGGAGGTCGCGTTCGAGGTCGCGACGCTTGATGGCCTCGCGTTTATCGTGGGTTTTACGTCCTCGCCCGACAGAAAGTTCGACTTTCGCCCGACCTTTTTTGAAATAGATTTTTGTTGGTACGAGCGTTAATCCCTTTTGTTGTGTAATTCCAATCAACTTTTGAATTTCATGGCCATGAACCAGTAATTTTCTTGTGCGTGTTGGATCTTCGGTTTGTGATGAAATATGTGCTCCGACAAGCCACAACTCCGGTTTATCACCTTTATATAATATCCTGCCGTAACTGCCGACAAGCGAAACTTTCCCTGCGCGGATGGCTTTGATTTCACTACCAACCAGAACGATACCGGCTTCAATGCAGTCGTTTAAGTCGTATTCGAAATAGGCTTTACGATTTTTTATGGATTTCATAATAACACTCTAAAACACTCGAAAATAACGCTAAAGCTTCACTCGAAATGAGATTGCTTTGTCCGCGATTACACTCCCTCGCAATGACAGAGAGAAGTATTGAGATTGCTTCGTTGATTACTCCTCGCAATGACAAAATGATTTTGATATTTTATTTATGGTTATATACTATCGGAATTTGCAGAAAATATCGATAGTGTGCATAATAAGGATGTATCCTTTCGACTCGTCTGAAGCGACTCGCTCAGGGTATAATATCAAATATTATATATTTTAGAGGTAATCAATGATAATTGGAATTGCGGGTATGCCAACGACAGGCAAAGACAAGGTAGCGAAAATATTAGAAAAAAATGCAAATAAACACAT
>CAZPNA010000127.1:0-1629 GCA_964588135.1 uncultured Candidatus Saccharibacteria bacterium
CAACCTCTTTCTGCTTAAATAAATACTATTTTTATTTTTATACATCTCCCGCAACAATAAAATCGAGTGTCTTTTCGCAAACCTTAGACAATATGTGCTACTACCTTGAAAACTCAACCTTCCCTCAATTCCATAATATTCTATTATTTTATCTTTCATCCATATTAAATGCTTCTTACTTGCAGATACAAATGATGTATACAACATAAAACTACTTTTCCACCTAGGATCATAATAAGAATATGTACAACCATCACCATCAAGATGACCCCTTAAAAAATCGGCAAAATATCTTTTCGGAATCGCTATTTCTCCCACAGTCTTTGTTTTGTTTGGGGACAACCCTATCTTAAGTAATTCTCTGTATAAACCAACGTTGCTAAATTGTATTTGGAAGTAAATATTTTGAGGCGCATAAGTGCTTCTCTTTATACCTATTATATTGTTTCTTATTTTTAAAGCCTTAATAAAATTACTGATCTGCTCCTTGTCTTTCGAGGTCAATATTATGTGTCTACCATCTTTTGACAAACTTCCGTCAGTAGTTATCAAGCCAATTGCGTATGAGAAATCATTGTTCCATTTCATATCAATATCATAGCACATCCTCAAGCTTATAGCGTATACCAAATATTAGATCAAACCTCGCGTGAGTTATTGCTTTTTCCAGCTCTTCAGGGCTCTTTCGTAAATATCACACGTTCCGATATCAAACCATTTGCCCGAAAAAACGTAGCCACGCAGCTTTCCATCTTCTGCCAGTTTCGGAAACACCTCTTGCTCCAGCGAAAACATCCTCTTTCTAGGTAACAGGTCGAATATTCCCGGTTCCATCATATGAGCGCCGGATGCGACAAGGCGGCTGGTAGAATGGTTACTCACCGGTTTTTCGCGAAATTCGACAATATTCGAACCTGAAAGACGTACTGCGCCATAGCTGGAGGGGTCATCGGTTGATGTCAGGGCGAGTGTCGCCAGACAATTATTATCCTCATGAAAGGCTAAAAAGTCAGCAATATTCAAATCGATTAAAACGTCACCGTAGATGAATAAAAAAGTATCTTTATCAACAAAATCTTTTGTCATTTTCAAGGTACCACCGGTTCCCCTTGGAGAACCTTCCTCGAGGTATGTAATGCGCAAACCGAAGCGGCTACCATCACCAAAATGATCTTTTATTTTTTGCCCTAGTTCACCGATAACGAGGGCAACCTCTTTGATGCCGGATTCGCGGAGCCATATAATGGTATATTCGAGAATAGGTCTGCCCCCAACCGGAATCATCGCTTTTGGGACCTCTAGGGTGTAGGGTCGCATATCCTCGCCGGATCCGCCGGCAAGTATGACGGCCTTTGATAGGCGCGGGTTAAAATGCTCGCCGAGAATATATTCAATGGCATGAGAGCGATTGCGAATTTTAGCACCATCGATGGTTTGATCGATTCGTTTAAGAACATCTTTTCTTAGTGTGATTGTCAGCTGTTGCCTATCCATAAGCAATTTATTAATGACACAGCTTACGAGTTTATTCTTCGAACGATAGTGAGAAGTTCTCACCTTGATGGTTCGAACAATAGTCTATTGCGTAAGTTGTGATTTATTACTTGATATATTAAACCATATATCTTG
>CAZPNA010000128.1:0-1625 GCA_964588135.1 uncultured Candidatus Saccharibacteria bacterium
CTCCGGCGCCACACCGAGAAGATCGTAATGGTGGCAATTTCTTTTTTTCGCTTCTTGAATTACTGCCCAATGCATAGCGAACGGCGCCATAACTTCTTTATGCTCGCGGCTCGAACCGCCATACAAGTAACTTGCTACACCATCGTAAAATGTGACAATTGCCGCTGCCAACGGCTGATCTTCGAGGTAGGCGATAAAAACTTGAGCACAGTCACTGGCGCCCAAAATATCAACCAAATCATAAAAATAGTCGATATTGCGTCCAGTTATTCCTTCGCGCTTCACCGTTTCCATATAAAGTTTATGAAAAACCCTCACCGCATCGACCTCCCCTGACCCCTCCAACTTCTCCCCTGCCCGAGGGGAGACAGATTCAGTCTTTATAGACGAATCTAGAGGGGTGGGAGATTCCTTGGTTATTGATTTCCGATCATCCGACTTGCCCCAAAACGACATCTCGTGGTCAATATTTGCCGCTCTGTGAGTATTCTCTGCCTTATATCCTTCGACTTTAATATTATGACGCTCGGCGACGCGGATGTTATAACGTCCTTTCGACTTCATTTGCCCAAGAATTATTTCTTCGGGTTGGCGAATGTCGATAATTTGCCTATGTTTGGGCTGAATTTCATCGCGTGATTTAATAAAATCTTTAAGACTCTCGTTCAAATAATCGGCTCTTTGCGAAACTGGGTTAACGATTTCAACTCGGGCAAAAAGCGCGCCGGTTTTTTTTGCGAGTTCATCAAGCTTGGGCTTATCCATATCGTGCAATTGAACCTGGTCAATTTCCGGAGCGTATAAAAAACACTTTTTTAAAGGCAATTTATGTTCTAAAACCAAAACATCAGAAATCCAATGCGGTTTTTGACCGTATTTTTCCTTAAGCTGCGCCCACTCTTTTGTTTGAAGGATAGATTTGTACATTTATTTTGATTACTGTTCGAGCGAAGGTACTCTCGAGTCGAGAACTATTTTCATTTTGATCGATATTAGTGGTGAGTAGTTCTCGATGCGCTCGATTACAAGCTTACTCGAACGATAGTCCACCTCTTAAATCTTAAATCTTTTTTATAAGGTAATCAAATCTTATATATAATTTTATCGATAAATTTCACGGCGATGACCGACGCGTAAAACAACAATCTTGTTGCCACAAATATCATATATTATCCGGTAGTCGCCAATTCGGAAACGATAATCACCAAGACGGGAATCGGTTAAACGCCGACCGGCGGTTTTGGGTGATTTTACAAGTCGCTCCAAAGATTTCTTAATTCTTTTACGCACTACAATATCAGTTTTTGATATATCTTTGACTGCATGTTTGGTGTAAAGAAGTTTGTATGCCATTAGACGGCTCCAAACACCTCTTCATGGGTTAGTGTCTCGCCTTTTTTATAGCTCTCACGTGCCTTGCGGATACTTTCAAAATATTTCGGTGAGTTAGCAGCCAGCAAATCTTCGAAATAATCCAAGTTGACTATTGCTGAAACAGGTTGACCTTTGCGCATTACAAGCATATAATGATATTTCGCATCGATTTCGTTGATAACATCGGCCAGATTATTACGCAGTGTTGACGATTGCACCATTTTTGTCTTTGGCATCTTGCCTCCCATTAA
>CAZPNA010000129.1:0-1574 GCA_964588135.1 uncultured Candidatus Saccharibacteria bacterium
CAGTGAGCACATCTTTATTTGATGTTTCAAACTCAAGCCAAGCACCTCTGTGAGGTATGATTTTAGCACCAAAAAGCTTTCTTCCGGTATTAGATTCGTTGGCAACAAAAAGGACACCATAGGAGCGAACTATCTGACTGACAACAACTCTTTCGATACCGTTGATAATAAAAGTACCGCGGTTTGTCATTATTGGGAATTCACCCAAAAATACTTCGGCTTGTTTTTTCTTGCCAGTTTCTTTGTGCGTTAAAATGACGCTACACTTCAACGGCGCCTTATAAGTTAAGTTCTTGGCTCTTGATGTCTCTTCGTCATGCTTGGGTTCATCAAGGTGATAATCGCCAAATTCCAAAGTGTATAATTTGCCGGTAAAATCGTCTATCGGCGAAATTTCATACAAAAGTTCCTTAATACCTTCTTCAAATAACCACTTATAGGACTCTATTTGCACTTCTATTAAATCGGGAATGGGTACATCGACTAACGACTTATCGAACCAAACGCGGTCTGTAGATTTGGATGCCATCAGACTCCTTAATTAATTTGCTAAATTAGGTGGGAGGGTTATACACACAAAACAACACCTCACTCAAAGGCTTGCAGCGTATAAAATTTTACTGCTTGTTGATTTGATTCACTTAAATTATTTTGTTCGGCGGCGTCGGCAACTATCGAATCATCCTTGGCGATAATAACATTTTCACCCGGGTAATATTTCGTACCACGTTGTCGAATAATGATGTTACCGCAAAGAACTTTTTCACCTGAATATTTCTTTACACCAAGTCTCTGCGATGCAGAATCGCGACCAAGTTTTGACGTACCTTTTGCTTTTGTATGGGCCATAAAAAATAATTTAAAATTAATAATTTACAATGTATAATTTGATGTATTAAATTAAATCGTATCAATATGTGATTTGTAGCGATACAATAAAACAAATCACCTGCTCGAACAGTAATATATTACTTCTTATTGATGTCTTTGTCAACTACTTGGATGCCAAGTTCGCGAAGCTGATTGTTTGATACTAAACTTGGCGCCTCCATCATTAAGTCGCGCCCGTCGCCTGTTTTAGGAAATGCAATAACTTCACGAATATTAGGTTCATCGGCAAGAATCATCAAAAGTCTGTCGATTCCTGGGGCAATACCGCCATGTGGCGGTACGCCGTATTTAAAGGCTTGCAGAAGGTGCCCGAACTGTTCCTCGATTTCTTCTTTCTCGTGGCCAAGCACTTCAAAAACCGCTTGCAGAATTTCTGGGTTGTGGGTTCTGATACTACCACCACCGACTTCGTATCCATTGAGTGCAATATCATATTGTTTAGCAATTACACTGGCAGGGTCGTTCTTCATTTCATCGATCGATGTAATTTTTGGCATAGTGAATGGGTGGTGTACAGCAGTCCAGCATCCGGTTTCTTTACTTTTCTCAAACATCGGAAAATCAATTATAAAAGCAAATGGTAGCTCGTTCGTATTATTTTTATCAACTCGAAAATCAGGCTTATCACTGCCATATAATTCCATCGCTTCCTTTGAAGTGATCCGAGGAAAAGGAATTTGAGT
>CAZPNA010000130.1:0-1566 GCA_964588135.1 uncultured Candidatus Saccharibacteria bacterium
TAGTTGCCTCGCTTAGCTACCTAAACGTTCTTTTTCTGGTTCCTCTGGTTATGGTGGACGAGGACGATATGTTTGGCGCTTTTCACGTGCGCTATGGTTTTATGATTTTTTGCGTGACTATTATCGGCAATGTCGTTTTGTTGATGCTTGATTCTCTGGCGCAAGGTTATATTTACCCTTATGCCGGACGCGCCTTTAATATTCTAATTGTCGTCGCCTGTCTCTATGGAATCATCGTAGCTCTGCGCGGAAAAATGCGCCCTATCTGGGGAATCTCCTATCTATTAGAAAAATTCCCAATCTAAAACTGACTCATAACTCATAATTCAAAACTCATAACTATAAGTGTGCTTTTACACAATAGTATGTTATTGCCCCGAAGGGGACCTCTTGGGTCGAGAAATCCGAAGCAATCTGATCCTTGTCTGTTATTTGGCATAGGATGTCATTTCGACACAATAGTATTATTGATAAAAGAGAAATCTCTATTTTTTAACTTGTTTTTACCTGCTATCGCGATAAAATAGTATCAATGGATCTAAACGAAGCCAAAAAAAGAATTTTAGTATTGCGCAAGGAAATCGATAGATATCGCTATCTTTACCATGTCAAAGACCGCTCGGAAATTTCCGATGCGGCGCTGGACTCTTTAAAACACGAACTTCAAGATCTGGAAAACAAATACCCGTCACTTATTACACCTGATTCTCCTACTCAAAGAGTCGGTGGTAAGGCGCTTGAAAAATTCAAAAAAGTTCAGCACCCAATTCCTATGCTTTCGCTGGTTGACGCTTTTGATTTTTTAGAAATTGATGCTTGGCAGTCGCGCCTTAATAAATTAGTCGGTCGTGAATTAACTAAGGACGGATATTATGTAGAACTAAAAATGGACGGATTGGCGGTTACGCTGGTTTATCGCGATGGTATGTTGTATCGCGCTGCCACCCGCGGCGATGGTAAAGTCGGGGAAGACGTAACTGCTAACATCAAAACCATTGAAGCGATTCCTCTCAAACTCCACAAATCAAAATATAATACCAAGGGTGAAGTTGAGATTCGTGGCGAGGTTTATTTATCCAAAAAAGATTTTGACAATATTAATTTAGCGCAGAAAAATGCAGGCGGTATGATTTTTGCCAATCCGCGCAACGCCGCCGCTGGCAGCATCCGCCAGCTTGACCCGAAAATTACCGCCTCACGCAAACTAAGTTTTATGGGCTACGAACTCGTCACCGACCTTGGGCAAAAAACTCACGAAGATGAACATCGAATTATTAGCGAACTGGGGCTCAAGTCTAACCCCTATAATAAACATTGTGCCAATATCAAACAAGTTGAAGAATTTCGCAAAATATGGGAGAAAAAGAGAAAAACACTACCTTATGAAATTGACGGTATTGTGGTGCTAGTCAATAACGAGGATGTTCGCAAAAAACTTGGCATTGTTGGCAAGGCGCCAAGAGGGATGATTGCTTATAAGTTCGCGCCGGAACAAGCGACAACTATTATCAAAGATATTAAAAACAAATGCGCCAAAAGTGAAACAAAAACCCGGTTGCCATTTTT